>JBJESH010000164.1:0-3436 GCA_051882695.1 Oscillospiraceae bacterium
TCAGCGGCTCAAAGGTTGAGCGCTGGGAGACCGAGGGCGAGGAGATAAGCAAGGTCGTTGTGGGCAAGCTGCTTTCCGTTGTTCCCCACGAAAACTCCGACCACCTTGTAGTATGTCAGGTGGACGTTGGTCACGCAGGAAATGGCGAGCCTATACAGATAGTTACGGGCGCATCAAACGTCAAGGCAGGAGATATCGTTCCCGTTGCTATGGACGGCTCAACTCTCCCCGGCGGCGTAAAGATCAAAAAGGGCAAGCTCCGCGGCGTTGAGTCTAACGGTATGCTCTGTTCTCTTGGCGAGCTTGGACTTACCACACACGATTTCCCCTATGCAATTGCAGACGGAATTTTCATTATGCAGGAGGAAGAGGGCTGCGTACCCTTTGAGCTTGGTATGGATATCCGCGAGGCTATCGGTCTGAACGATACCTCTGTGGAATTTGAAATAACCTCAAACCGTCCCGACTGCCTTTCCGTTATCGGTCTTGCTAGAGAGACTCATGCTACCTTTGACAGACCCTACACCGTAAAAACTCCCGAATACAAGGGCGTGGAGGGCGACATCAACTCCATGCTGAAGGTAGAGATACACAACAAGGAGCTTTGCCCCAGATATATCGCAGGCGTTGTTAAGAACGTTAAGATCGGTCCTTCTCCCCGCTGGATGAGAGAACGCCTCCGTGCAAGCGGCGTGCGCCCTATCAACAACTTTGTTGATATCACAAACTATGTAATGCTTGAATACGGTCACCCCATGCACGCTTTCGATATCCGCTATATCAAGGGCAATGAAATAAATATCCGCAATGCAAAGCAGGGCGAGACTATCACAACTCTTGACGGCGTTGAAAGAACTCTTACCGAAAAAATGCTTGTTATAGCCGATGCCGAAAAGCCTGTTGCAGTTGCAGGCGTAATGGGCGGCGAGTACAGCGGAATCATGGACGACACCGTTGACGTTGTTTTCGAGGCAGCTTGCTTTGACGGCGCTTCTGTACGCACAACAGCAAAGGCTCTCGGCATGAGAACGGATGCTTCCGCGCGCTTTGAAAAGGGCATTGACGCTCAGAACGCTTATCCTGCGCTTATGCGTGCATTTGAACTTGTTGAAATGCTCGGCTGCGGCGAGGTAGTAAATACAATTATCGACGCCGATTACACCGACAAGACTCCCAAGGGTGTTGAGTTCAACCCAACATGGATAAATAATTTCCTCGGCACGGATATTTCCGAGGACGTTATGCGCTCCTGCCTTGAAAAGCTTGATTTCAAGATCGAGAACGGCATGGCTTATGCTCCCTCTGTCCGTATCGACATCGAGTGCAAGGCTGATGTTGCTGAAGAAGTTGCAAGAATTTACGGCTATAACAATATCCCGAAAACAATTATCCGTGGTGTTGCTGCTGCCGAGCTTACCGAAAAGCAGAAGTTCGAGCGCAGAATTATGAACGCTATGACTGCTCTTGGCGCATACGAAATTACCACTTACTCATTTATCAGCCCCAAGTATTTTGATAAGATACGTCTTCCCGAGGACAGCAAGCTCAGAAATACTGTCGTTATCACAAACCCTCTGGGCGAGGATACCTCTGTTATGAGAACTACTCTTCTCCCGTCCATGTGCGAAGTTCTTGCAAGAAACTACAACAACCGCAACGCTTCCGCCTGCCTGTTTGAAATAGGAAGCGAATATCTACCCTGCGGCAAAGAGCTTCCCGAAGAGCCTGTACGTCTGAGTGTTGGTATGTACGGCGGAAACCGTGATTTCTACGACATCAAGGGCATTGTTGACGCTATGCTGAAAAATGTAGGCGTTGAGGATTTTGAGTACACCGCTTGCACCGATACTGCTGTATTTGCCGAGGCAAGCTCATTCCATCCGGGCAGATGCGCTGTTATCACCAAGGACGGCAAGGCTATCGGTATTGTTGGCGAGCTTCACCCCGAGGTCCTCGAAAATTACGGAATAGGCGTAAAGGCTTATGCTGCAAAGCTTAACGTTACCGAGCTTCTTGATATGGCAACTGCGGTAAAGACTTACAAGCCGCTGCCCAAATTCCCTGCAACGACCCGTGACCTTGCTATCGTATGCGATGAGTCGCTTCCCGTTGCCGAGCTTGAAAAGGCTATCAAAAAAGCTGTTGGAAATATACTTGAAACAGTTACGCTGTTCGATGTATATCAGGGCAAGCAGATAGCAGCAGGAAAGAAATCCGTTGCTTACGCTATATCCATGCGTTCACATGAGGGAACTCTCACAGACGAGCAGGCTGACGCAGCAGTTAAGCGTGTACTGAAGGAGCTTGCTACTCTGGGTGCAGAGCTGAGAGCTTAAATAGAAAATATAAGGTCTCTGCCTGTCAGTTTTGGCGGAGACCTTGCTGTTTTAAAAACAATAAAAAATTTGAAATCAATGTGAGTTCAGCATAATAACCCGACCGTAACCTTGAAGCAATAATAACATTCAGAAAGGAATAGTCATATTTATGAATAAAATATGGGAGTTTTTTGAGAATTTAGATGAATTTGTGTACGTTTCAGACATGGACAGCTATGAAGTAATTTATATGAATCAAAAAACTTTGAAAAAATACGGCTTAAATTCCCATGCAGATTATAAAGGGAAAAAATGCTACGAATTGCTTCAGGGATGTCACGCTCCGTGTGCTATCTGCAATAACAATGAACTTACGCCCGGATATTTTAAAGAGTGGCAATATTTTAATCCTGTAATAAAAAAGCGTCTTATGTTAAAGGATACTGTGATAAAAGACGGCGAAAAGCGTTACCGCATTGAAATTGCCATGGATATGAGCGTTCAGGAGCTTCAAAGCAATATAATCCGCAATTATCAGGATCTCGAAGCAATTGTAAACGACGGCATACAGCTTGCGATGCAGGCAGCTACTCCCGACAAGTCCATAGATGTTATTCTGGAATATCTCGGAAAGGCACTGAACGGTGAACGAACTTATATTTTTGAACAGAACAAGGCAGGCGGCGATGATAATACTTACGAATGGGTGGCAACAGGAGTAACACCGGAAAAAGATAATCTTCAGGATCTGCCGCCTGAGGTATGCGCAAACTGGTACAGAAATTTCAGCGAAAACAAAAGTATTCTGATAGAAACTCTTGAGGATATCCGTGAAGAAGATCCCTTGCAGTATGAAAACCTTAAACGTCAGAATATCAATTCCATTGCGGTAGTTCCGCTTTATGATGACAAAAAAGCTATCGGATTTTACGGAGTTGACAATCCACCGAAGCAAAATCTGGAGTACGCATCAAACATACTTCAGATCATGGGATATTTTATCGTTTCAACGCTGAAAAGACGTAATCTTCTTAAACAGCTTCAGGAAATGAGTTATTTTGACCGCCTCACACAAATAGGCAACAGGTATGCTATGGAAGAATATCTGACAGGTATTC
>JBJESH010000165.1:0-3431 GCA_051882695.1 Oscillospiraceae bacterium
TTTAACAAAATCAAGATTATATTTTTGTCGCAACATACAATTGACGTTTTACTAGTAATTATATATAATATAATTATAATATTTATAAAGTATTTATAATCAATTAATTAACGGTAAAAAGAGATGATGTGTTGTATTTTATATTTTTTGAGTATTATATAAATGAATGGAAGAATTGTTTATGAAAAGGCATAAAAAACTAGCATTTGCTCTTCTTGCTGCAGCAACATGCAATTTTGCATTATCTAGTTTACACATATGATTAATTATGGAGGGATTACTATGAAAAGAAAGTCAAAGTTATTCTTATGTTTATGTTGTGCTTTCTTATGCACAATGCCTATTGTAAGCAGTATAATAAAACATACAGAAATCCGCCAAAAGGAATGTACAGGAATCCGCCAAAAAGTGTACAGGTACTCGCCATGAAGTGTACAACAGCGCCGATTATGATATAATAAGAAAAAAGTCATAAAAGGCAGGTACACAAGAGAATGAAAGGAATACAGATGTACACAAAAATACAGGAAATGAAGGCACAGGGTTTCAGTAAAAATAAAACGGCATCTTATCTGAACATTCACAGGGACACAGTAAACCGTTACTGGAACATGACAGCCGACGAATACCGTGAATACAGCGAAAAGATCAAACGTATCAGCGTCCTTGAATCTTACCGTACCGTTATCGAAAGCTGGATACATAAGTATCCCTGCATATCGGCGGCACAGATCTGCGACTGGCTTAAAGAGGATTACTCAGAGGACTTCAAGGAACGCACTGTCAGCCGATTTGTGAAGGCATTAAGAGAACAGCTCGGCATTCCTAAATCAGCCCCTCCCCGCGAGTATACGGCTGTTGCGGAGCTTCCACCCGGTAAACAGATGCAGGTCGATTTTGGCGAAATGTATATGCCGAATGCAGGAGGAACAGGCAAAACAAAGGTCAGATTTGCCGTATTTGTACTTTCTCACTCACGCTACAAATTTGCGTATTTTCAAAGCAGACCCTTTCACACGGTCGATCTTGTAACAGCAATGACCGAATGCTTCAGATACTTTGACGGTATGCCCGATGAAATCGTTTTCGATCAGGACAGTATCGTATGCGTTTCGGAAAACAGCGGCGATATTATCCTGACCTATGAGTTTGAAAAGTTCAGGCAGCAGTGCGGATTTAAGGTGTATATGTGCAGAGCCGCAGACCCCGAAAGCAAAGGCAAGGTTGAAAATGCCGTGAGATATGTAAAGCACGGATTTCTTGAAAACAGGCTTTATCCATTTGACGATGAAACGCTCAACAGTTGTGCGATTGCATGGCTTGAAAGAACGGCAAATGCAAAGCTCCACGGTACAACAAGAAAGATCCCCGCAGAGGTTTTCAAGGAAGAACGAGATCATCTTAAGCCCATTCCAATAGTTGAAAACATACCCGTTTTGCCTGTAAGAAGAACTGTTCGCAAGGATAACACCATAGTTTACGGTTCAAACAGATACTCCATTCCCATTGGTACATATACCAATCAAAAGGAAGTTGAGATCAAGGTCAGTGACGGTATTCTGAAAATATACACAGTTTTTCATGAGCTTATCTGTGAACATAAGATCTCCGTCGAAAAAGGAATGCTCATAAAGAATAAGAATCACGACAGAGATACAAGCAGTCCTATAGATAAGATACAGTCGGAGCTTGATGAGCAGCTTGACCATAATGCGTCGGATTTTCTTGTGGGGATACGAGCTGATAAGCCCAGATATGCAAGAGATCAGTTCAGACTTTTACAGTCGCTGCTTGATAAATACGGCAAGGAGAAACTGATAAATGCAGCTAAGTTCTGCACAGAAAACAGGCTGTTCAGCGCAAATACAGCAAGAGATTTCCTTGAGTTTTCAGAATTACCGAAGCCTGAGGTCAGGCAAATTGATAATCAGGCGATACCTGTTGACAAACCCGAATATCATGTGACCGTACAGAAACGTTCCCTTGACGTTTACGCAAAGGCAGGTGATATGTAATGAACGAAAGGCTTGAAAACATAATATTGCTCGCCTCTGCCTTAAGGCTTGCAAGTGTTGATTTTGAGGTTCTTTACAAGAACAGAGATGATTTATCTCCTCTTGCGGCAGTTGAGGTCTATCTGTCGGAGCAGCTTAAGATAAAAACCGAAAAGCAGAATGCGATACGCAGAAAGCGTGCAGAGTTGCCCAATGAAAAAACTCTGGAGCAGTTTGATTTCGGATTTCAGAAAAGCATTTCCAAAGAAAAGATGCTTCGGTTATCCGATATGACATGGGTTGAACAGGCATACAACATCTGCTTTCTGGGACCTCCCGGGATAGGCAAGACGCACCTTGCGACTGCTCTTGCCGTCAAGGCTCTTGACATGGGCTATTCCGTGGTTTTCACGACCCTTGACAAGCTAATAAAAGACCTTAAAACAGAGCTGATATCATCTCAGAGCAAGCGCAAATTAAAGAACATTTACAAGGCGTCACTGGTGATAATCGATGAGGTAGGGTTTATGCCATTGAATACTCAGGAAGCGAATCTATTCTTTGGATTTGTTTCCGAAATGTCCGAAAAGACATCGATAATCATTACCTCAAACAAAGGCTTTGATGAATGGGTGGATTTCCTTGGTGATGCCACTATCACCACCGCTATCCTTGACAGGCTCATTCATCACTGCGAAATTATTTCCATGTCAGGCGATTCTTACCGCCTCTCTCACAGAAAATCTATCACTCGTTGACTTGTACATTTTGTGGCGAATATTTTTTGTACACTTTCTGGCGAATTGTTGTATGTTTTACTTGACTTTTTACAAATGTAAAGACCAATAGTGGTTTCCGGGAAATTCCCATTCCTGACAACATCTTTGCCAAGCTGATGGAACACCAGAGACAACAGCAGATGGAAAAGGCATATTGCAGCGTTGCCTATCAGGACAATGACTACATCTTCGCCATGCCCCTCGGCACCTGTGTGGAGCCCAGCACCATGCGGGATGCGCTGAACTATCTGCTGCATACTGCTGGAATTGACCACGCCAACTTCCATGCCCTGCGACATACCTTTGCTACCAGAGCCATTGAGCATGGGGTGGATGTCAAAGCGCTCAGCACAATTCTGGGGCATTCTACGGTACAGCTGACCATGGACTTGTATTGCCATAGTTCGCTGGATCATATGCGGGATAGTATGGAGAAGATGGCTGGGTTGTTTTGAGGGAAATGGGAGGGGGTGCGGAGGGCACTCCTTCTTTTTTCTCTCCATCTGCTTTACCCCCATTATACCATGGTCACAGAAAAATGCAATAGGTCTTTCTGCATTTCGTATCCCTGCACAAAAATGAGGCATTTTCCCTTTATAGTGATTTTTGAAAAATATATCCGTTTTTAAAATTGACCACTTTTTGCCACGATAATATC
>JBJESH010000166.1:0-3421 GCA_051882695.1 Oscillospiraceae bacterium
GTGCTTCTTGCTCTGCTTGTGCCAAAACCGTCGGTCACTCCGTATTTCGACCGTTTTGAAGCGTTTGCAAACCGTTTTCAGTTTGGCGGAACAGGCGAGACCTCCTATCGTGGTGTATACAGAAGCAGTTCGGGTAATGCCGACGAATATCTGAAGGGCGAAAGCAGACTGCTTTATATTATCAGTACCGCAGACCCTGTGTATATGAAAACGCAGGTTTTTGACCATTATGACAGCGAAAAAAGATGCTGGACAGTTCAGCTGGACGATGTGCAGGGAACAAAATACTGGCAGGAACAGCGTCCGCTGATGAGCTTTGAAAAGCTTGCTGCTGCGGTAGAAAAAGCGGCAGCTTCAGATGATTCCTTTCTTGAATTTTATCCGCAGGCGGAGAAGCTTTCCGAAATAACGGAAAAGGAAAGCTTCAGCATAGTTTATGCCCGTGATTATCCTGCGGTGTATGTACTTGCTCCGCTGAGAGCCACAGAAGCAAGCCTTGTAAATACGGGCGCAGAATACAGCGCTCGAACCGATTCAGGCGAGATTTTCACAAATCTGCGTGCGCTCCCTGCCAACGGTGATTATACTATAAGATATTATAGCGAAAGCGTCCTTGAACAGCTTATAAACGGCGGATTCTGCGATGTAAGCTCTGACGATTACAGGCATTTTCTTTACAGAATTTTGTGGCAGTTTGACACAAAAAGCGATGAATTTAAAGTTATTGATGAATTTGCCGGGGAACAGCGCAAAGCAGAGGAATACCGTGACGAAACATTAACAGAGGTCTCACCCGAAATTCAGGCTCTTGCGGATGAAATAACCGCAGGTCTGGAGTATGATCATCAAAAGGCTCAGGCTATCGAGGATTACTTCCAAAGCGGAAATTATATTTACAGTCTTGCGTATGAGGCTCCCGAAGAGCTTGACACTCCCGAATATTTTATTTTTGAGAGCAGAACGGGAACCTGTTCCGACTTTGCAACTGCGTATACGCTTCTTGCCCGTGCATCGGGACTTGCAGTCAGATATGTGGAGGGCTTTGTTCCCCAGCCGTCGGCTGAAAACTCGGACATTTATATTATCAATACCGATAATGCACATGCCTATCCGGAGGTGTACATTCCCGGTGCAGGCTGGGTAATATACGAGCCTACAGCCGCAGACCTTACCGGAGGAGCAGGTTCGGACGATGATAATACGGGAAAAACTGATTATGTTGCAATTTTCCTTACGGCGGTAGTGTTTGTTATAGGCATTGGTATATTTATACTTTTGGTAATATTAACGCCTAAATTTATGGAATGTATATTCAGGGTAAGAGTCAAGCATAAAGGCGGCGGAACAGCTGTAATAATGCTTTACAACAGGCATATTAGAAACCTTGAGGCAAAAACGGGAACAAGCTGCAAGGCTTTGACTCCCGAACAGCTTGCGGAAGTTACCGAGGAAAAAACGGAAATTTCCCTGGAACCGCTGACAAAACCGTTTATAAACGCCTGCTACGGCAAGGCTGAAATTGAAGCTTTCGCTTTTGAGGAAGCCTATAACTGCTACAAGGAGCAGGCAAAGGCGCTCAGGAAACGAAACAGGAAAAGAAGAAAGGAATGATTTTATGACAGCTCTTATTACAGGGGCAAGCTCGGGAATAGGAAAGGATATTGCACGAGTGCTGGCTAAAAAGGGAATGAGGCTTATTATTTCGGGAAGGAATACTGAAAAGCTTGAAGCCCTGAAAAATGAGCTTGGGGCAAAACGAGTGAAGGTCATTGCCGCAGATATTTCAAAGCGCGAGGAATGCTTCCGACTTTATAAAGAAGCTTCCGCTTACGGAGTGGATATTCTTGTGAACAATGCAGGCTTTGGTCTTTTCGGCAAATTTACAGCAACCGAGCTTGACCGTGAGCTTGAAATGATAGATGTAAATATAAGTGCTGTGCATATTCTTACAAAGCTGTTTTTAAAGGACTTTTCTGCACGGGACAAGGGATATATCCTGAATGTGGCTTCATCGGCAGGCTTTATGCCCGGACCGCTTATGGCAACGTATTATGCTACGAAAAATTATGTGGTACGGCTCACTGCTGCAATACGGGAGGAGCTTCGCAGTCAGGGCAGTCACGTTTATATCGGTTCGTTCTGTCCCGGACCTGTCGATACAGAGTTCAACAATACGGCAGGTGTAAGCTTTCCGCTGCGCGGAATTTCAAGCGGATATGCAGCAGAATATGCTGTTGAGGGAATGTTTGCCCGAAAAGCTCAGATAATCCCAACCGTTAAAATGAAAGCCGTAGCTATCGCTTCAAGACCTATTCCCGATACTGTACTGGCTTTTGTAACAAGGCATTTTCAGACGAAAAAGGGAGAATAGCTGCTAATATGAAAGTAATTGCCCATGTCAGAAGCCCGTTCCGTGAAAAGTTCGGGATACCCAGGCAAAGCGGACTTACAGAGCTGCGCTCGGAAATAGTTTTTGAGCCTGAATACCGTGTACCGGAGGCTTTTCGCGGACTTGATGGATATTCACACATATGGATACTGTGGTGTTTTTCCGAAGCTTCTGCGGAAAAGTGGTCGCCTACAGTAAGGCCACCCCGTCTCGGAGGAAATACTCGCATGGGTGTGTTTGCGACCCGCTCGCCGTACAGACCCAATCCGATAGGACTTTCTTCGGTCAGACTTGAAAAAATAGACCTGTACACGCCGGACGGTCCTGTGCTTCTGGTCAGCGGCGCAGATATTATGGACGGCACACCTGTATACGATATAAAGCCGTATCTTTCATATACCGATTCTCACCCCGAGGCTTCGGACGGTTTTGCTCTTTCTCAAAAGGAAGGCGTTTTATGTGTAGATTTTCCCGAAAAATATCTGATGAAAATTCCCGAAGAGCTGCGAAGCGGTTTAATTGAGATACTTTCTCAGGACCCTCGTCCTCAGTATCAGCATTCGCCTGACCGCGTCTATGCAATGGCCTTTGCGGACTTTCAGGTGCATTTTACCGTTGACGGCAGCGTTCTTACCGTTTGCGGAATTGAACAACAATAAAAACCGGCTTCCGATAACTTTCGGAAGCCGGTTTTGATATTTCTTTACATTTTTATTTGAAATTACTTAGCAAGTCTTGCTTCAAGAGCATCAAGCTGCTCCCAGAGAGCGTCGGGGATACGTCCGCCCTTGTCAGCAATGTCTTCCTTGTAGTATCTTCTCATCTCTGCGATTTCCTTTGTCCAGAGATCCTTATCAACTGCAAGGAGCTTGTCCATAACCTCGGGAGTGATCTCATCCTCAATGCCTGTTACATCAATATCGCCCTTCTTGGGGAGGTAACCGATAGCTGTTTCCTCAGCGTCGATAGTGCCTTCGCATCTCTTGATGATCCAGTCGAGAACTCTCATGTTGTCGCCGAAGCCGGGCCACA
>JBJESH010000167.1:0-3411 GCA_051882695.1 Oscillospiraceae bacterium
CCCGTAACCATCTTGAACAGCATAATCGGTGAAACAACGTAAAATCGCCCTTTTTCGAAAGCTCCTCTTGTTATGGTGGGATTACCAAAAATAAAGGGAACAAACCTAAATTTGTTCCCTTTAAAATCAATCTTTAGATGCCTTTTTCAAACTGATAGCATTTGCGACTGTGTCCATTGCACGGATCTGCGCAGCTTGAAATGTATGCGCATAAATCTGCAAAGTCGTTGTAGCCGTCGAGTGACCTAAACAGCTCTGAACGGTCTTAACGTCAATACCGTTTGAAATAAGTACCGAAGCGTTAAAGTGACGGAAGCTGTGATTACATACATATCGCATACCCGTCCTTTCACAGAAACGCTTGAAGAAATATCCCGGAGCTGTGCCGTCCAGGGTCAAACCGTTCCACTTCGTAAAGATGCGGTCTGTTTCGACCCACTGGCTGCCGACCTTTTTGCGCTGAATGTCCTGAAGCTTCCTCCACTTCAAAAGCATTTCCATGACCTCATCGGGCAGCTTCAAGGTTCGATAGCTCGTTTCGGTCTTCGGCGTTTCCGTGTAAGTTCCGCCTGCTTTTTTAGAATAAAGAGAAGTCCTGTTGACGGTAACCATGTTTGCGTCAAAATCAATATCCTTCCATTCAAGTCCAAGAAGCTCTCCCCTGCGGAATCTGGTGTAGACAGCAAGGGTATAGAACAGCACATATTTATAGTTGCTCTCGGGTTCCTTTTCAAATAACTCAAAAAGCTTCTGAACCTCTTCCAAAGTATAAACCTCACGCTTTTCACCGTCAGGCTTGGGCAGAGTGACCGCACGGCAAGGATTGTTCTTAACAAGCTGCATCTTAATTGCATAATCAAAAATCGTTGAGATCATTGAAATATGCAGCTTAATTGTCTTGGCAGAAAGCTTGCCGTTTCGCTTATTCCGACCGTCACAACGCTTTTCTTTAGTCATTTCAAGTATGAACTTCTGAATATCACGGGGAGTAACCTTGTCAAGGCGCAAATGTCCGATCGCTTTGTAAATGCGCTTGGACATATAGCGGTAACCCTCGATGGTCTTGGGCTTAAGCTTTATCTCGGCATATTCCTTGAACCACTGTTCCGTAAAATCTTCAAACTTGATAGACGAAGTGACATGACCGTTTATGCAGTCCTCTTCGAAATTGACAACGGCTTTGCGAAGAGCCTTTTCAATCTGCCGCTCGGTCATGCCCGGTTCAGGTTTCCAAGTCATCGACTGTTCAACCTGATTGCCTTTTGAATCATAACCGCAGGAAACTCTTATCTGATATGTATTCCCGCGCTTTCTTACAAAAGCCATAATAATTTCACTCCTTCATAATTGATCGCTTTGTATGTTTAAAAAAATGTAAAATGTCCTTATTAAGTGTTGTCAACAAAGCATGCTAATACAATTAAATCAAGAGCAAAATCTATACTATATATTTAAAGATCCGCCGATTAATTGCAATTTTGTCACTTTTGGGATTCCAAAATAAACGCCATGCTTTTTTCTGCGTTTCTTTAAATATAAGCTTATTGAACTCCGCCGCCGAGCGTCAATATTGTCCGAACGGCGGAACTCAAAAACTGTTTGTAAAATGTCTTTTCACTAACATCCGAAACTGCCGGGAACTTGTCTTATGAATATAGGACACATTTAAAAGTTGCGACATTAGGAAAAGATGCTTAGTTCGCTGTAAGAGTTTTGCCAAAATAATGGCAGAGTTGTTTTAATCAACAACCGACTTGTTATCGGTGAAACCCAAATACTCACGAAGAGAATTAAAGTTTACCAGGTACTTACCATTCTCACCTTCGCCTGAACGAATGCTAATCACCTTGTTCTGTTTAATCAGCTTACGGAGTGTATACTCACTCAACCCAGGAATACGCGCTTTACACTCTTTTATAGAGAGCATTTCTTCCTTTTTCTCAGGAGTGTTTTCTGCAGCTGATTTGGGTTTTGCAGCATAACGAGCAGCTAAATCACCAAGCATATTTGCTACAATTTTTTCAACATTTGATTCTGTCATTGTTAATGACTCCTTTCTGTCAATACTTGTCTTCTCACTAATTTCGTTGTGTATTACGTCTTTCATTTTGCCTCCATTCTTGGTCAAAATATAATGTCGGATATTACGTATGAAGCATTAAGCAAAATTCGTATAACTACATTTCGTAAATTGTTTCAACATCAATGCGTAACTTTTTTGACAATTTGGGTACTTTTGCAGCAATAAAAAATGACCGTAAATCAAACCAACATACACGAACGCAGTAAGATGATCACGGTCAAAAAGTTTTATAAAAAACTTTAATGTCGTATCATTCTTCTGTCGTTGTACATGTCGTTTTGTAATAATGAAATGTAGATTATCGAGTAATTGCTTTCTGCTTGCTGAGAATTATAACTCGTATTTTTTTAAATTGCAATACTTTTTTTAAAGTTTGTGTAATTTGCGAGTTATGTCTTTTTTTGCCGGATTTGCGCATAAAAAATCAATCCAAAATAAAAATGCCTAAACCATTGATTATACCGTCGTTTGGGAGTTTTTTAATATTTAAACCGATTGTTAATATAGTATGAACATCTTATGCTTTTTCTCATTTATGAGGAAAAAATTTTTGAGGAGAAGAAAAAACACCTTTTTGTGCAATATGCACAAGTCAAATGCTAAAAACAATTCCCTAACCGTTCGGATTTATGCCTCAAACGACTTGCAAAGCAGAAGATAAGTTTCATAAGCTTCTAAAACAGTCTTTTTGATTATTTCCTTTGCTTCGGGATTTGACGGAGAAACAATTTCCTTGTAGATACCGTCCTCATTCCTGCGTCTGGGAAGCGAAACTGTGATGTCCTTATCTTTCTGTATCACCTTTATGTCATTGATAGTGATGCAGTCATCAATTGTAATGGAGAACTCTGCTTTGAGGATTCCCTCGTCATATATTTTTGTTGGTGTTACTTTGCTTATGGTCATAGTCTGATCCTTTCATATATAATAGTATAATTCACAAAGACCCCGTTTCCGAAACAAAGCATCTCGGAAACGGGGCTTGTTGTTTTAGCCGTCAGCTTCTTCAGCATTCATAATCTTCTCAATCTCAACATACCTTTCGTAAGTGGAGATGATAGCATTTTCAAATTCATCCCTTGTTTCAGGGTCCATAGGATGAATGATGTCACGATAGATTCCGGTTTCATCCTTGCGGCTCGGCATAGCTGCAAAGAGTCTGTCGCTGCCCTGCACGATCTTTATATCGTGTATTGCCAGGCAGTTATCGAGGGTGATAGAAACGATTGCTTTGAGGTTGCCCTCGGGGAATGTTTTGCGAATTTTAATTTCGGAAATTGTCATAGGTATGACCGTCCTTTCTTGTTATGAAGTGTTTTTGTTTTGAT
>JBJESH010000168.1:0-3407 GCA_051882695.1 Oscillospiraceae bacterium
TGACCTTGACGTAGTTTGCGAACTCGTTGGGCACATCGGCAAGAAGCCATCCACGCCAGTAAATGAAAAGGGACATCTCACAATCGGAGGAATTGACTCAATTGAATTGACGAAAAAATATGGAACGCCGCTTTACGTTATGGACGAGGATCTGATTCGTGAGCATTGCCGAAGCTTTAAGCATTCTATTGACAAATATTACAGCGGCGCAGGGCTTGTATGCTATGCAAGCAAGGCTTTCTGCTGTAAGGCAATGTGTAAAATAATGATGGACGAGGGAATCGGACTTGATGTTGTCTCAGAGGGCGAGCTTTATACTGCAGCAAGTGTTGGTTTTCCGATGGATAAGGTATGCTTCCATGGTAATAACAAAACTGACGATGAGCTTTCTATTGCAATTGAAAAGAAAGTAGGAAGAATAATTGTTGACAATATTTTTGAACTGGAGCGGCTTAATAAAATTGCCTGTGAAGCCGGTGTAAAGGCTAATATTATGTACAGAATAAAGCCCGGTATTGATGCTCATACGCATGATTTTGTTAAGACAGGACAAATTGACAGCAAGTTTGGATTTGCTCTTGAAACGGGTGAAGCATTTGAAGCTGTTAAAAAGGCAATAGCACTTGATAATATTGATCTTGTAGGACTTCACTGTCACATCGGAAGTCAGATTTTTGATATTGACCCGTTTGTTCATGCTGCCGAAGTAATGATCAATTTTATTGCAAAAATTAAGTCTGAGCTTGGATATGAGGTAAAAGAGCTTAATCTTGGCGGAGGCTTCGGAATTAAATATACCGATGCGGACACTCCAGTTGAATATGACAAGTATATGGAGAAGGTTTCTGAAAAAGTTAAAGAGCTTTGCAGTGAGAAGAATCTTGCTCTTCCGTTCATACTTATTGAACCGGGACGTTCAATTGCTGCTCCGGCAGGAGTAACACTTTATACTGTCGGCGGAATTAAGAATATTCCTAATATTCGCACTTATGTGTCAATTGACGGCGGAATGTGCGATAATCCGAGATATGCGCTGTATAAGTCAAAATATGACGCTGTTGTTGCAAACAGAGCTTCAGAGCCTAAAAATGAAATTGTAACGATTGCGGGCAAATGCTGTGAAAGCGGTGATTTAATAGGCGAGGGTATGCCAATTCAGCACGTTGAAGTTGGCGATGTAATTGCTATACTTGCAACAGGAGCATACAATTATTCAATGTCATCAAATTATAACAGAATTCCAAAGCCTGCTGTTGTAATGGCTAAGAATGGTGATTCAAGAGTCGTAGTTAAGCGTGAAACACTTGAAGATATAATCAGAAATGATTTGGAATAATTCAAAAAAACTATTTACTTTTTCACTATAATGTGTTAAAATAATAATGCACATGGAATTCTTGTGTATAATTTTAATTACATTAAGAAAGGAACAGTAAAATATGAACAACAAGCTTAAAGATGAGCATATGGACGACCTTTTTAAAGCAATTCTTACACTTGAAAACACAGAGGAATGCTACGCATTTTTTGAGGACCTTTGTACTGTTCTTGAATTGAAGGCTATGTCGCAGAGAATGCAGGTTGCTAAAATGCTTGTCCAGAAAAAGGTTTACAGCGATATCGTTGCACAGACAGGCGCAAGCACAGCTACGATAAGCCGTGTAAACAGAACTCTTAACTATGGCAGCGAGGGTTATGCTCTTGTTTTCGACCGTATGGATAAAAAGGATAATTAATTAGAATGAGCGGTTATCACAGTTTTTCATATTTTTATGATAAGCTTACTGAAAATATATCATATAAGGACAGGGCAGTATATTTTGATATGCTTATAAAAAAGCATAACGGCAAAAAAAATATACTGCTTGACCTTGCTTGTGGCACTGGTAGCCTTTCTGAAGAAATGAGCAGTATGGGTTATGACGTTATCGGCGTTGATGCTTCCGAGGATATGTTAAACGAAGCTCTTGATAAAAAATTTGAAAGCGGCTCTAATATACAGTATTTGTGTCAGGATATGACAAAACTTGATATGTTCGGAACAATTGATATAACGATTTGTGCGTTGGACAGCATTAATCATCTCGGCAGTATTGAGGATATCCGTAAAACTTTTGAACGCGTGTCTCTTTTCTGCGAACCGGACGGATTGTTTATATTTGATATAAATACTCCCTATAAACACAAAAATATTTTGGGGAACAATACTTTTGTATATGATCTTGATGATATATATTGTGTATGGCAAAATTCTTACACTGATTCACAGGATAACCGTGTTGATATTTCTCTCGACATTTTTGAGAAAACTGAAAACGGGATCTATAAGAAATATTATGATGAACTCAGCGAAATTGCTTTTGAACGGGAAGTTATTGAAAAAGAACTTGTTTTATCTGGTATGAATGTTGAAGCCGTTTATGATTATGATACTGTAAATGAGCCAGCTCCTGACAGTCAGAAGCTTGTGTTTGTTGCACGAAAACCAATCAAATAATAAGGAAGAATTATATGGCAAAAATCGTCAGAACAATTTCTAACGATGCATCTGTAGTTGCAACTGCAATTGACGCTACTGATATCGTTTCTGAAATTGAAAGAATACATAAAACATCTGCTGTTGTAACAGCTGCTCTCGGACGTCTGTCAATTGCTGCATCATTGATAGGTCACGGTCTGAAAGGTGCTGATGATACCGTTACTGTACGCATGGACGGCGGAGGAGCTACTGGAATTCTTATAGCTGTTTCGGACAGCGGAGGAAATGTTAAATCATATGTAAGCAATCCGGTCGTTGAAATCCCGTTAAATAAATTTGGAAAACTTGATGTTGCCGGTGCGGTGGGAAATAACGGAACGCTTTCCGTTGTAAAGGATTTGGGTTTAAAAGAGCCATATGTCGGACAAGTGCCTATAGTTTCGGGTGAAATTGCTGAAGATGTTGCAAATTATTTTGCGGTTAGCGAACAAATTCCTACTGTATGCGGGCTTGGTGTTTTGGTTAATCCTGACTTAACTGTTAAGGCAGCAGGCGGTTATTTGATACAGCTTCTTCCGTTTGCCGATGAAAGCTGTATTGACAAGCTTGAAGAAAATATCAAAACGCTTTTGCCTGTAACAACTATGCTTGATTCGGGAATGAGCGCAGAGGATATTGCTAAAAGGGTGCTTGACGGCTTTGAACCGGAAGTTATGGATTCTTTCAATGCAGTATACAAGTGTGACTGCAATAAGGAACGTGTTGAACGTGCTTTGATAAGTCTCGGCAGGGAAGAACTTTCTAAAATGACTGAGGAAGAGGAAAATATTGAAGTTTGCTGTCATTTTTGCGATAAGAAATATGTGTTTTCAAGGGAAGATATAATAAATCTGCAAAAGTAAAAATGTTATAAAAAAGCTTACGGCTG
>JBJESH010000169.1:0-3403 GCA_051882695.1 Oscillospiraceae bacterium
AATGCACCATAAGACGAATTTTCACCGCTAATAAAAGCAGCTCCGGTGTCCGCTTCTATTATATCAATGTCTCTTCCGAGAGGAACCTGTTCAAAAATTTTTCTTCCCTTTGAAAATTTCACAGAATCAAGCACACATACTATTATAATAGCAATAACAATGACAGCTGCTATCACGCCTGCAATTTTTAGCATTGTCTTAAAGCTGTGTTTCTTTTCTTTTCCGCCATCATTTTTATTTTTGCTTTTTTTACTTTTTCTGACGGACTTTTTATCGCCAGATTCCTCATTGTGTTCTTTTTCGGAATTTTCAATATTGATGTTATTATAAATAATTTCCGCGCCGCAGCTTCCGCAGAAAACGTCATTATCATTAATTTCAGCACCGCATTCCGGACACTTCATTTTTAAAACCCCTTTCGCTTTAAAATTACAAATTATACATATATAATATATCACTTTATGCGAAATTTGTCAATATTGGCGCAAATGTCCCCGAAATGAATTTTCTTATGAAAAATGAAATTAGAATTATTCATTTCAGCAAATATAAAGTGCTTTTTGCGCAAATTCATAAATTATTTACTCAAATTTGCAAGTTAAAATAAAAAAACTTGCAAATTTCTATTGACAATTGTTTTTATATGTGTTATTATTATTATCGGGTCAAAAAACCGGATTTTTATACCGGTTTCCGATATTTTTTCAGGAGAGTGAGTATATGCTTTTAAAAGAAGGAGAAATCAGAATCCCCTCCGGATGTGCAATTTCCGGCTTTATCAGCAGGGACGGACACAAGCTGAACGGCAGTGACGTTGTAAAGTCCATCTCTTATATGCACGACCGTTCAAACGGTCTCGGCGGCGGTTTCGCAGGATATGGTATTTATCCCGAGTACAAGGATCTGTATGCATTTCACGTTTTTTACAGTTCAAACACTGCAAGAGAACAGACAGAGCGTTTTCTTGACCGTCACTTCGATGTGGTAAATCTGAGCCGCATTCCCACAAAGAAAATTCCGGCAATTACAAATGAGCCGCTTATCTGGCGCTATTTTGTAAATCCTCTGCCTACAAAAATTGCATCCTCCCAGCTTGACGAAAAAGAATTTGTCGCTCAGTGCGTTATCAGGATAAATAACGACATTGACGGCGCTTACGTTTTTTCAAGCGGTAAAAATATGGGCGTTTTCAAAGCAGTCGGTTTCCCGGAAGATGTTGGCGAGTTCTACCGTCTTGACGAATATGATGGTTACGCCTGGACAGCTCACGGACGTTATCCTACCAATACTCCCGGCTGGTGGGGCGGTGCTCACCCGTTTTCACTGCTCGATTATACTATTGTACATAACGGCGAGATTTCCTCATATGACGCCAACAGACGTTTTATAGAAATGTTCGGCTACAAATGTACGCTTCTTACAGATACCGAGGTAATTACATACATTTTCGATTATCTGAACAGAAAACAGAACCTTAGCCTTGAAGACATAGCAAGTGTTATTGCCGCACCGTTCTGGAGCGAAATCGATGCTATGGAAAAAACAGACCCCGAAAAAGCAGCAAAATTGAAATATTTCCGCAATGCTCTTTCAAGCCTGCTTATCACCGGACCGTTCTCTATCATTCTCGGTTATACCGGCGGTCTTATGGCTCTTAACGACAGACTGAAGCTTCGTTCTATGGTAGTTGCGGAAAAGGGAGATATGGTTTATATTGCCAGCGAAGAATGTGCTATCCGTGCGATTTGTCCCGATGTGGACAGCATCAGAAGTCCTCGCGGCGGTGAACCGGTTATTGTAAATCTTAGTGAGGAGGGTAAAAGAAAATGCCTGTAAACTTCTTTCCTGCCCAGTTTGAGGTAATCAGAAATGCCGATAAATGTATCAAGTGCCGCGCCTGTGAACGTCAATGTTCAAATGAAGTTCACTTTTACGACGCTGATTACGATAAAATGCTTACAAAGGACGCCCAGTGCGTTGATTGCCAGCGCTGCGTATGCATCTGCCCGACAGGTGCGCTGAAGATACGTCCAAATGAAAATGCTTTCCGCGAAAGCGCAAACTATACCCAGCAGATCATGATAGAAAACTACCGTCAGGCCGGAAGCGGCGGAGTTCTCCTTTCTTCAATGGGTACGCCTAAGGATTATCCTGTTTACTGGGATAAGATACTTATCAACGCTTCTCAGGTAACAAACCCGTCTATCGACCCTCTCCGTGAACCGATGGAGACAAAGGTTTTCCTTGGCAAAAAGCCAAGCACAATAAAGAAAAATCCCGACGGAAGCATCAACACCGAACTGCCTCCGCACCTTGAGCTTAATATCCCGATAATGTTTTCTGCAATGTCATATGGCTCAATTTCCAAAAACGCTCATGAAAGCCTTGCCCGTGCAGCCACAGAGCTGGGCACATACTACAACACAGGTGAAGGCGGTCTGCATAAGGACTTTTATCAGTACGGTGAAAACACTATCGTTCAGGTAGCTTCCGGACGTTTCGGCGTGTTCAAGGGATATCTTGAAGCAGGTGCAGCTATCGAAATAAAAATGGGTCAGGGTGCAAAGCCGGGTATCGGCGGACACCTTCCCGGAGCTAAGATACGCGAGGACGTTTCCAGGACTCGTATGATACCTATGGGTACAGACGCTATCTCACCTGCTCCTCACCACGATATTTATTCTATTGAGGATCTCCGCCAGCTTATTTTCTCGCTGAAAGAGGCTACCGAATATAAAAAGCCAGTTATCGTAAAAATTGCAGCCGTTCATAACGTTGCGGCAATTGCTTCGGGTATTGCACGTTCCGGTGCGGACATTATCGCCATCGACGGCTTCCGCGGCGGTACAGGCGCTGCTCCCACAAGAATACGTGACAATGTTGGTATTCCTATTGAACTTGCTCTTGCAGCAGTTGACCAGAGACTCCGTGACGAGGGTATCAGAAACGAGGTATCCATCGTTGTCGGCGGTTCTATTCGTTCCTCTTCGGATGCAGTAAAGGCTATAGCTCTCGGCGCAGACGCTATTTATATCGGTACACCTGCTTTGCTTGCCCTCGGCTGTCACCTTTGCAGAAGCTGTCACGGAGGTAAATGCAACTGGGGTATTGCCACACAGCGTCCTGACCTTGTAAAACGTCTCAACCCTGAAATCGGTTATCAGAGACTTGTTAATCTCGTTCACGCATGGGATCATGAGATAAAGGAAATGATGGGCGGTATGGGTATAAACTCTATCGAATCCCTCCGCGGAAACAGACTTATGCTCAGAGGTATCGATCTTACTCAGAAAGAACTTGATATCCTCGGTATCCAGCATGCAGGCGAATAATCAACCTTAACACCAAGAAAGGAATGTTTTACAGATGAAACGAGTCTATGTAAATGAAGATTGGTGCTTAG
>JBJESH010000170.1:0-3389 GCA_051882695.1 Oscillospiraceae bacterium
AGTTACTTCAAATGTTACCAAGGAAGAATTTATCGGAATGGTTGAGATCGCAAAGCAGCATATTGTTGACGGCGATATCAGCCAGGTGGTTCTTTCACAGAGATTTGAGGTCGATGATCCGCCCGCACCGTTTGACGTATACCGTATGCTCCGCTCTACTAATCCATCTCCGTATCTTTACTATTTCGACCACGAGGATTACTGCATAGCAGGCGCTTCTCCCGAAATGCTTGTAAGTGTTACCGATGGTTCAGTCGTTACAAAGCCTATCGCAGGCACTATCGGCAGAGGGCAGACCGAATTGGAGGACAAAGCTTTTGAGGAACTTCTGCTCAACGACCCCAAGGAACGGGCAGAACATACAATGCTTGTAGACCTGGGCAGAAACGATGTGGGCAAGGTATGCAGCTTCGGCACGGTAAATGTCACCGACTTTATGAGAGTTGAGCGTTACTCAAAGGTAATGCACCTTGTTTCGGACGTTCAGGGCCGACTTGCCGACGATAAAACAGCTCTTGACGCGCTTATGTCGGTGCTTCCGGCAGGAACACTTTCCGGTGCTCCGAAGGTTCGTGCAATGGAGATAATCGACGAGCTGGAAAACAAAAAGCGCGGCCTTTACGGAGGAACGGTCGGATATCTTTCATTCAGCGGAAATATCGACACCTGCATTGCAATAAGAACAGTCCTTTTCCGTCACGGCAAGGCTTACGTTCAGGCAGGCGCAGGAATAGTTTATGACAGCGTTCCCGAAAAGGAATACGAAGAAACCAAAAACAAGGCTCTGGCGGTGGTAAATGCCATCACCGAAGCGGCTAACCTTTGAGAAGGAGGCTGATTGATATGATTTTAATGATTGATAATTACGACAGCTTTACTTATAATCTTTACCAGCTTATTGGTACTCTTTATCCCGATATCAAGGTAGTCAGAAATGATGAGATAACTCTTGACGAAATTGAGAAAATGAACCCTGAAGCGCTTATTATATCTCCCGGTCCGGGTTATCCTTCAGATGCAGGGATTTCTATCCCTGCAATAAAGCAGTTCAGCGGACGTATCCCGATACTCGGAATATGCCTCGGACATCAGGCAATTGCCGAGGCTTTCGGCGGAAAGATAATTCATGCCAAAAAGCCTATGCACGGCAAAGGTACTGAGATATCTCTGAATACAAGCGCTCCGATCTTTCAGGGACTTCCCGAAAAGATAACAGCGGCACGTTATCATTCTCTTGTAGTTGATTCTATTTCAATTCCCGTCTGCATTAATGTTATAGCTACCGACGGCGAGGGACAGATAATGGCAATACGTCACAAAACTCACCCTACATACGGCGTACAGTTCCACCCCGAATCCATTCTTACAGAACACGGCGCAAGCATTATATCGGCATTCCTCTGCGATGTTGCAGGAATCAAAAACGCCGACAGAGAAGTGATCTCAATGCCGCGTGAAAAGAGAACTGCATTGAAAAAATACATTGCAAAAGCTGCCGACGGAAATCATCTTACCGAAGAAGAAGCCGAAAATGCAATGAATATCATCATGTCTGACGGCGCAACCGACGCACAGATCGCTGCACTTCTTATGGCAATGCGCTGCAACGGCGAGACTATTGAAGAAATTACAGGCTTTGCAAGAATAATGCGCCGCAAAGCAAACATAGTTCCTGCCGCAAAATCCGCAGTTGATATCGTAGGAACAGGCGGAGATGTTGCAGGCACATTCAACATTTCCACAACAGCTTCATTCGTTATCGCAGGTACGGGACTTAACGTTGCAAAGCACGGCAACAGAAGCGTTTCCAGCAAAAGCGGCGCAGCGGACGTTCTTGAAGCGCTTGGCGTAAAGCTTAACCTTACTCCTGCAATGGCTTCCGCTTGTATGAAAGAAACAGGTATAGCCTTCCTGTTTGCCCAGTCATTCCACAAGGCAATGCGCTTTGTTGCTCCTGCACGCCGCGAAACAGGCGTAAGAACCGTTTTCAATATTCTCGGACCTCTTGCAAACCCTGCTCTTTCCGACTATATTCTTCTCGGAGTTTACGATGAAAAGCTCCTTGAGATAATGGCAAAGGTGCTTATGAATCTTGGCGTAAAAGGCGCTATGATAGTATATGGCAACGGCCTTGACGAGGTAACGGTTTCGGGAAATACAAAGGTCTGCGAGCTTCGGGACAAAAAGCTTATCAAGTATGAGATCAATCCCGAAGATTACGGCATAAAAATTGCTCCGAAGTCGGAGATCGTGGGCGGCAGTCCTGCCGAGAATGCGCAGATCACTCTGAACATTCTTAACGGTACCGAGCGCGGCGCAAAGCGTGATATTGTACTTCTCAACGCAGGCTGCGCAATTTACTGCACAGGTGCGGCAGCTTCAATTGAAGAAGGAATAAGCATGGCAAGAGAGTCCATCGACAGCGGCAAGGCTCTTGCAAAGTTTGAGAAGATGAAAGAATTCACAAACAGGACCTGAGGTGTAAAATGATACTTGACGATATTATAGAAAAGCGAAAGGAACAGCTTGAACGGGATATGGCAAGAGTACCTCTCAGCGAGGTGCGTGCCGCAGCTGAAAAGGCTGCGGAGATCCCGACCGGACGAAGCTTTCGTGAGGCGCTGATTTCCTTTCCTAAGCCTGCGGTCATTGCCGAGGTAAAAAAAGCATCTCCGTCAAAGGGAATTATCAGCGAGGATTTCCGTCCCGTTGAACAGGCTGTTGAATATCAGGCAGCAGGCGCAGCGGCAATTTCCTGCCTTACGGAAGAGTATTACTTCAAAGGCTCTGCCGAATATTTCAGACAGATACGAGCAGCGGTGAATATTCCTATGCTTCGCAAGGATTTCATCATTGACCCTTATCAGATTTATGAAGCAAAGGCTATGGGCGCTGACGCTGTACTGCTGATATCTGCGGTACTTTCGCCTGTTCAGATTCAGGAATATCGTATCCTTGCCGAATCTCTGGGTATGGATGTTCTTGCTGAAAGCCACAATGAAAAAGAACTGAAAGCCGTTATCGCTTCCGGATGTACGATATGCGGAATAAATAACCGCAATCTGAAAACCTTTGTGGTTGCCCTTGAAACAACATCTGCACTTGCAGAGATAGTTCCCGAGGGTTCGATAATAGTTTCGGAAAGCGGCATAAAAAATGCAGAGGATATGAAGTACCTTGCAGACTGCGGAGCAGACGCTGTTCTTATAGGAGAAACACTTATGAGAAGCGGAAGCGTAGCAGATTCAATGAAAGAACTGAGGAGCCTGTTATGATAAAGCTTTGCGGTATCCGCCGTACCGAGGATATTGAGTACGTCAATGAGGTAGACCCCGATTTTATAGGCTTCATTCTTGCGAAAGGGTATCGGCGCACCGTTTCCCCCGAGT
>JBJESH010000171.1:0-1963 GCA_051882695.1 Oscillospiraceae bacterium
TTTTATCGTGCCTTTGTCTCGTTTTCTTCGAAGATCTTGTTCAGCACCTCATCCATAGGCATTGCGCCAAGGTCGCCGTCCTTTCTCGAACGAAGCGAAAGTGTTCCGCTTTCTGCTTCCTTGTCGCCAACAATGAAGAAGTAAGGTATCTTCTCCAGCTGAGCCTGACGGATCTTGTATCCCACGCCCTCTTTACGGGAGTCGATAGTCGCTCTGATGCCTCTCTGCTCAAGCTTTTTCAGCACCGTTTCGCTGTACTCGGCAGCTCTGTCTGTAACGGGGAGTATACGCACCTGTTCCGGAGCGATCCAGAGCGGCAGCGCGCCTGCATATGTTTCAATAAGGTATGCAAGCGTTCTCTCATAACAGCCGAGAGATGTTCTGTGAATGATATAAGGCATTCTCTTTTTGCCGTCAACATCGGTATACTCCATGCCGAATTTTGCTGCAAGAAGCATATCTATCTGAATAGTTACAAGGGTATCCTCCTTGCCGAACACGTTCTTATACTGAATATCAAGCTTTGGTCCGTAGAAAGCAGCTTCGTCTATACCAATGGTATACTCAACTCCCAGATGGTCAAGTATTTTGCCCATAACTGCCTGAGCTTCTTCCCACTGTTCCTTTGTACCCTCGTACTTGTTCTTGGGGTTTGCGGGATCCCACTGGGAGAAACGGAAGGTACACTTGTCAAGCAGACCTACTGTGTCAAGGCAGTATTTTGCAAGCTCCAGACAGCCCTTGAATTCTTCTTCAAGCTGTTCGGGAC
Source organism: Oscillospiraceae bacterium (assembly GCA_051882695.1). Lineage (GTDB taxonomy): Bacteria > Bacillota > Clostridia > Oscillospirales > Ruminococcaceae > RGIG8773. Next base: position 770 of record JBJESH010000171.1, read on the forward strand.
GGAGAATAAGATGTCCTTCTGAAATTGTGAACTGGCGTACTCTGATAAGGCCGTGCATCTCGCCGCTGTCCTCGTTTCTGAAAAGCGTCGAAGTTTCGCCAAGTCGCATAGGCAGGTCACGGTAGGAACGTGCTCTGTTAAGGAATACCTGATACTGGAAGGGGCAGGTCATCGGACGGAGAGCAAAGCATTCCTTTGTTTCATCGTGGGGGTCGCCGAGGATAAACATACCGTCAAGGTAGTGGTCCCAGTGACCGGAAATTTTGTAAAGCTCACGCTTTGCCATATAAGGTGTTTTTGTGAGGACATATCCCCTCTTGGCTTCCTCGTCTTCGACCCAGCGCTGAAGAGTCTGGATCACCTTTGCGCCCTTTGGCAGGATTATAGGCAGACCCTGACCTATGCAGTCAACGGTCGTGAAGTATTCAAGCTCACGGCCAAGCTTATTGTGGTCGCGCTTTTTGGCTTCTTCAACAGCTGCAAGGTGAGCTTCAAGCTCGCTTGCCTTGGGGAAAGCGGTACCGTAAACACGGCAGAGCTGCTTGCCCTTTGCGTCGCCTCTCCAGTAAGCGCCTGTGCAGGCGGTAAGCTTGAAAGCCTTTACGGGAGCAGTATTCATAAGGTGAGGACCTGCACACAGGTCGGTGAAGTCGCCCTGCTTGTAGAAGCTGATAGCTTCGCCCTTGTCTGCGTGTTCGTTGCAAAGCTCGACCTTATAAGGCTCGCCCATCTTTTCAAGCATAGCCACAGCCTCGTCAACGGGCAGACCGAACTGTTCGATATCAATGCCCTCCTTGACGATCTTTTTCATCTCAGCTTCGATCTTTGTCAGGTCGTCGGCGGTGAAAGCCTTTTCAATATCAAAATCATAGTAGAAGCCGTTGTCGATAGCAGGACCGATAGCAAGCTTAACATTCGGGTAAAGTCTCTTTACCGCCTGAGCAAGAATATGTGAAGCGGTATGCCAGAAGGTCTTTTTGCCTTCCTCGCTGTCAAAGGTCATTACCTCGAAGGTGCAGTCCTTGTCGATAACGGTGCGCAGGTCGCAGACATTTCCGTCGATTTTTACGCAGCAGGCGGACTTGTAAAGTCCCATGCCGATTCCCTTGACGATCTCAGCCGCAGGCATAGCGCCTTCGATTTCGCGGACAGAGCCGTCCTTCAGTGTGAGCTTGATCATAGCAATTCTCCTTT
>JBJESH010000171.1:2063-3388 GCA_051882695.1 Oscillospiraceae bacterium
ATTTCGCGGACAGAGCCGTCCTTCAGTGTGAGCTTGATCATAGCAATTCTCCTTTTTTTTAATAATTCGGAATGCGGAATTCGTAATTCGGAATTAAAGAACAACGGTTTCGAATATGCAATAATTCCGCATTCCGAATTCCGAATTATGCATTAAAAAATCCCCTAATCTGCGAAAAGCAGACTAAGGGACGATAAATGACCTATCGCGGTTCCACCCGAAGTTTATATACCAAATAATATACAGTCCGTAAAATCAAGCCGGTATATTATATATAGTATACCTCGTTATGCTCTGTAACGGGAGCTGCCGCCGTGTATTAAACGGACTCAAAGGCGGTGTGCATAATGCCGTAAAATATTCCGCTTCCACCAAGCACGGAACTCTCTGTAAATTACCTTTTGCAGTATGCCTTCCTTATCAACGTTTTGAAATATACATTAACTATAACACCGATTTTCAATTTTGTCAACCGTCTTTTTTCACATACAAATAATATTTTTATTATGAAATAGTGTCAAATTGTATAATTTTCCTTGACAAGTTAAACGTTTTATATTAAAATAAAAGAATGAATGCAATGTATTTTTTTATGTGAATACGAAAAAACATTTCCGTATTCGTGCAAATAAATTGCTGTTCAATTATTTTCTTACTTCTATGGCTGAATAGAAGGTTTTCATATATTATTTGCAGGCATTATAAAATTATACCGCGTTTTTCAGGTGTAACCAACACATATTATATATTGTATAGAATATGCGCCTGTATTTTAAGCATTTTGCCGTGCGCTTGACGCCGCACGGATGAACGGTAGAAAAGGATGAACCATACTGTCTCTATACGGGGCTTTGCTGCGTTTTGCAATAAAGCCGGGTATATGATTTTTGCATTTTGACAGCGTTTCTGAATAGAAACCAAAAGTGAAAATCCGATATTTGAGCCTCCGAAGTAATTTATTCTTAATTAATTTAAAGGAGGTATATGGGTTGGAATTTATAATCGGAATTATCGCGTTTATCGTCGGTGCGGCTATCGGCGGCGCAGTCCTGTTTAAAGTCGGTGTAAATTACCGCAAGCAGCAGGCAGAATCCGCAATCGGTTCCGCCGAAAAGGAAGCCGAGCGCATTATCGAAGACGCTAAAAAGGAAGCCGATAATCAGAAAAAGATCGCACTGGTTGAGGCTAAGGACGAGATACACAAAAGCCGTTCCGAGCTGGAAAAGGAGATCAAGGAGCGCAGAAACGATATGTCCCGTCAGGAGCGCCGTATCCAGCAGAAAGAGGAGAACCTCGACAAAAAAAGCGACAACATAGGGAAAAAG
>JBJESH010000172.1:0-3378 GCA_051882695.1 Oscillospiraceae bacterium
CAGCTGACAGAATATCACGGGAAAGCAGCCGTCTGGAAAAGATGTCTTTCTGCGCACAGACTGCTGCGGAAACATTTTCACGGACAGGAGATATTTCCGAAACGGCGGAAACTATGTTTGGGATAAAGACTGGCGATATCTCCGAAATAACTGTTCCATTGGACGAGAATTGTTTTTACAGTCCTGCGGACTCGGACCTTTTTATGGCAATGACAGTATGCGGAGAAGAGTACGGCGGACGGCTTATTGAACTGCGGATAAGCTTTTACGATAAGGACGGCGCTGTGCTGTACGAGGTCGGCTCGGGAGCAGTTGTTTCGCCTGCATTTGCGGAAAGGACGGAAAATATACATGAGCAATAACAAAAAACGTCCTGTCGGAATTGGCACAGGGTATCTGTCGCTGATGATGATATTCGTGGTACTGTGTCTTACCATACTTGCGGCGCTTTCTTTTTCCGCTGCTGAAAACGGAAAAAAGTACAGCGTGAAAAGTGCAGAGTATACCGCAGAATACTATGCTGCCGACCTTGCGGCAAAAAAAGTCCTTGCGGAAATTGATGAGCTTGCTGCGGAGTATGACGATCATTCCGATTTTATGTTTCTTGCAGAACTGGAAAAAATTGACGTGGTGAGCTGTGATTCCGTTATGGGCGGTGTTGAAATAACCTGGTTTACCGAAATAAATCCAAGGCAGAATATTTATTCAAAGGTTAAGTATTCCGCTGACGGAGCTGAGATATTGTGCTGGCAGACTGTTTCTTCAGGCGAGACCGAACAGGCTCCTCTGAACGTATGGCAGGGTGATGCCTGATATTGGAAAGAAGAGGTTGCATAAAATGGATATTAAGCAAATTCTTGTGGACGCTGTAAAAAGGGGCGCTTCTGATATTTTTATGGTAACAGGCGCTGCGCTGGCTTACAAAATAAACGGAAAAGTTATCCAGACAGGAGAGGTTATCCTCAAACCCGATGATACAAAGACTGCGGTTTTTGAAATTTTTGCACTTGCCGGACTGGATATAAAAAGTCCGGATGATTTGAAAATGGAGATGGATTTTTCATTTTCTATTGCGGGTACGGGACGCTTCAGGGCGAATATTTACCGGCAGAGAGGTTCTTTTTCGGCGGTGCTGAGGTGCGTGCCCTTTGAACTTCCCGACAGTAAGAAGCTTGGGATACCGGACAGTGTAATGGAGCTTGCCGAGACAAAAAGCGGTATCGTGCTGGTTACGGGTGCTGCGGGAAACGGAAAGTCAACGACTCTTTCCTGCATGATAGATCGTATCAATTCTACTGCAGAGGGTCATATAATAACTATTGAGGATCCGATCGAGTTCCTTCACAAGCATAAAAAGTGCATCATAAGCCAGAGGGAGATAAACATTGACACCGACAGCTATGTGAATGCTCTTCGTGCGGCTCTCAGGCAGGCACCGAGCGTTATTCTTGTGGGGGAAATGCGCGATTATGAAACAATAAATATTGCCATGACTGCTGCTGAGACAGGACAGCTTGTATTGTCAACGCTGCATACCAACGGTGCGGCGAATACAGTTGACAGAATAATTGATGTGTTCCCCACAAATCAGCAGCACCAGATAAGGATACAGCTTTCAATGGTGCTGAGGGCGGTAGTTACACAGCAGCTTGTTCCTGCAATAAACGGCGGACTTGTTCCTGCATTTGAAATAATGATTGTAAACAATGCTATCAGGACAATGATACGCGAGCAGAAAACACATCAGATAGATACTGTTCTTCAGTCAGAGGCAGGTATGCAGACTATGGACGGTTCGCTGCTGAAGCTGTTCAGAGACGGCGTCATTTCGGCGGATACGGCGGTTGATCATGCTTATAATCAGGAACTTATGGCAAAACGTGTATGCTTATAAAAAATCATTTATTTGTACAGAATATACAAATAAATGTGGAAAAAATTTTTGTAATTATGCTTAAATGGTATGGATTTTTTGTATTTTTAATGATATAATTTTTATAGTATATGAAGACTATATCATTAAAATATATGAACGCTTTGTAAATTCTGATAGGGGGTTTTGCTATGGCAATGGATAAAAGCAAGAAAAAAGCATTGATCAAATCTGTTGCTGCATTTACCTTTGCGGTAAGTATGTTTGCTGCACAGTCACCTACTGCCAGTGCAGCTGATATTGACAATGCAGGTATGGTAGGTTCGCAGATTTCTCAGAATAATGATGAAGATGATGACGCTGATGAGGCTTCTCTTGATACGTCTGACGGCAATGACGATGATACAAAGGGCATAAAAACAAGCGAGAGTGTTGTTCCTGTGGTTTCTGATGACCTTACCAATACAAACGGTACGGTAATTGGCGATACATACAGAGAGTCCGGCTTTTATAATGAGAATGCCGAGCTTGGAATTGCAAACGGGTTCCATGTATTTACAGACGGAACACTTGAAGTGGGAGTTCACTGCAACGGCAATTTTGCTGCCGAAAATGTGAATATTGATTCAAACTTCGGTACGAACGGTCTTTATACCGAGGATATAATGTATTCCGAGAGCTTCGGCGGTACAAACAGGACAAATACAGGTTCTACCATTATTCTCGGCAGCGGACATGATGTGCAGCCTAATGAAGCAAATCCCAACGGCTGTATTGTAACAACTCCCGACGGAAAAACTACAACCAGTCTGCAGAATGATAAGTCAAATGTTTTTATCGAAAAAGAGGATGAGAAGTATATTGACCTGAAAGCCGAGATGGAAAACTATGAAAAGCTTTCGGATTATCTTGCAGGTGCAGAGCAGACTCTTGACGCTGAAAACGGAGACTATGATTTCAGCGATGGTAATTCAGCATATATTGTAATGACTGATGAAAACGGTCTTAATGTTATTAATGTCAAAGCCAGTGAGATAATGAATCTTGCTAAGCTGACAATTAAAAACCTTGTTAAAGGTGAAAGCGTTCAGACCCTGCTCATAAATGTTGACGGAGAGGGCAATGACATTATTATAAACGGTCAGATCAAAGTTGAATATTCTGACGGTACGGAAAGAAACAACCATGAGACCATAGATTTCAGTGATTCGAGAATTCTTTGGAATTTCTTTAACAGTGAAAGTGTGACTGCAAACAATATTTTCTCGGGTTGTGTACTTGCTCCAGGTGAAGATGTAAAATTCAACGCTAACTTTGACGGCAATGTTATCGCTTCAAATGTAAGTATAAACGGCGAGTCTCACAGATGGGACTTTAACGGTGAATTGAATCTTCCCGAAGGTATACTTGATAATAACGGTTCTGATTCCGATTCCGGTGACGAGGGCGGTTCTGATTCCGATTCCGGTGACGAGGGCGGTTCTGATTCCGACTCGGGTGACGAG
>JBJESH010000173.1:0-9577 GCA_051882695.1 Oscillospiraceae bacterium
CGAATCGTTAAGAGTACACATACCCTGACGTGTACTTGACTGCATTGTAGAAGTTATCTGAGGAACTTTATTTACACGGATAAGATTCTTGATAGCGTCGGTTCCTATCATGATCTCAAGAGCAGCAACTCTGTCCTTTCCGCTTGATGTCGGAATGAGGTTTTGGGCAATTACACCCTGTATCATATTTGCAAGCTGTGCGCGAACCTGTTCCTGAGCGTCAACCGGGCAGGCGTCGATGATACGGTCGATAGTCTGAGCAGCGCTGGAGGTATGAAGTGTTGCAAGTACAAGGTGACCTGTCTCGGCAGCTGTCATAGCAAGTGATATAGTTTCAAAGTCACGCATTTCACCAACGAGGATTACATCCGGGTCCTCACGAAGCGCACTTCTCAGGGCATAGCTGAATGAAGGAACATCTCTGCCTATTTCACGCTGATGGATAGTCGCTTTATCCTGAACATAGCGGTACTCAACAGGGTCTTCAATAGTAATAATGTGGCAGGCACGGGTCTTGTTTATGTTATCAATGATAGCTGCAAGCGTAGTTGACTTACCTGAACCTGTGGGTCCTGTAACAAGAATAAGACCTCTTCTTTTCTGAGCCAGCTCTGAGAGAACCGAAGGCATTTTAAGTTCTTCCAAAGTAGGGATCTTATCGTTGAGAAGTCTGATACAAGCAGCAAGTCTGCCGCCCTGACGGAAAACATTCACACGCTGTCTTGCGCCGTTTCCAAGTTCAAAGCAGAAGTCTATATCGTGACCCTCTGTCAGAAGCTTTTCCTGCTCAGCCGAAAGTGTGGAGCGGATAGTACGGTTAACGATAACATCTGTAAGGTCGCCGAATTTTACCAGCTCGCCGTTGACGCGGGCAACTGTAGGAGCACCTACAGTAAGATGAATATCGGAAGCGTTAATGGCTCTTGCCTGCATAATAAATTCTTCAAACGTCATAAATAAAACCTATCCTTTCTGAACTGTATACAGTTACTTTATTCTGAATTGTATTCCGCTTGCGGAAAGATAAACCTCATTGGACATATTTGCTATCCTCTGATTGACAGTTCCAAGTATCTCCCTGAAATTCTGCTGTTCACGGTTGTTGGGCATAACAGAAAAGCCTGTCTCAAGTGTGATCGTTATCATACTTCCATCGATAGCCATAACTTCGTCATAAAGGTCTGATATATCGCTGATAACCTTCTTCTCTATTGATTTTTTCAGCTCCGGCGTCATATCATCCGGGTTCGGACACATATTACCTATAACCTTTGAAACATATGCGGCGAGGTTGTCAAGGATAACAAATTTGTGGTCCGTAACAAAGCCGGCAAGGTTGTTGTCCGCATTTGTTTTAATATCCCACTCAACGAAATTCTGTTTGTTGCCGTATTCTATTCGGTGCAGAGTATCGGCGTCCACTTTGTCGGTTACACACAGATAAAGAACATAATCACAAGCAGAAAAATAAGAAACAGTCCACCTGGACTTTCCGCTTGCTGCTCCGCCGGTAACCAAAATAGTTTTTGACATTATGTACCATTCCTTCCTTTGGTTAAAGTTATGAGCAATAGGCTATTTCATAAAAAGCGTAAATTAATCATTAATATTATAACATAATTATTAATAAATGTAAATAGCTTTAAAAAATTTTGCTAAAAAAACGGTATTCTGTTACATAAAAACAGAATACCGCCATTGCTACTGTCTTATATGGATCCCCTGTGACTCGATAAATTCTTCAAGGTCTTCCTTTGCCTCTTCTGCCCATGAGGCTTCGTCGGGAATAAGATTATGCTTGTCGCCGTTTGTTTTTACAGGCTTGCGCTCTGAAGTCAAAACACTTTCGTTGGAAGGTTTTTTGTTCTTTTCCATAAAAATCATCCCTTCTTTGAATTTATGCGGCAGCATTCGCGGCTGTTTCAGCAATAGGCTGAATGCTCATTACCAGATCAATTACATAAAAAACCATAATTGTGATAATACTCCACGAGGTTATCAGGATAGGCATAGTACGCTTTCTGTGGTGCTGATTATACTCCGGAAGCTTCAGCCTTCCGGAAGAAAGCTCCGATACAAGCACTATCAGACCTGCGATAAGAAAAATCGGCATAATAATAAAATTGATCGAATATGAAAGCTCCTCATTGAAGTACTCAACAACAGACGGTATTGAAGCAACAATATTATTTGTCATATGGCAGATAATTGCAGGTATCAGCGAGCCTGTCTTTATTGTGATAATTGCCAAGGGGATACCTATGAGGAAACCGAGAATAAACTGATAAGGGTTACCGTGCATGATGCCGAAAATAAACGCCGAGAAAAATATAGCAAAGCGCTGGCTTATTTTAGCCGAACAGCGCAGGACTACGCCGCGGTAGATCAGTTCCTCTGCTATCGGGGCAAGAAATACTGACGAGAAAACATCTACGGCATAGACCGACGGCTTATGTTCCAGAACGTAATTAAGTCCCGAAACCTCAAGTCCCATGGACGAAAGAAAAATAGAAATAAAAATAGTGCAAATAAATGATATCTGCTGAGCAAACAGCACCAGCATTACATATTTAAAAGTCTCCTTGCCGCTGACATTTTTTAAAGTAAAAAGCTCCACAGGATTATATCCGGCAAAAATGCAGTAGCCGGCAAAAACTATGAGCGCCATAACAGCAGGAAAACAGCAGCAGATTATCATATCCGCCATATTGAGTATAAGCATTCCGTCCTCATTATACTGCGGTTCGGGATATGCAAAATAATACGCACTGTAACAAGCAACAGCTATCAATATATACAATATCAGCAAAGTAAGTCCTATGACATTATAGTTATGACGTATCCGTCTTTTTTCATCGGGTGCAACTTCAAAGGACTGATAATACATCTGAGGCGGAAGCTGATTTGGGGGCAAAGGGGTAAATTGTCCGTAATTGTTCATGTTATTAAAATGCGTCCTAACGGAAGCATATCCTCCTTTTATCTTGTTTAAAGCATTTTTACATATAGCGTATCACAGCAACGATACGTCCGATAATTTCGCAATCGTCAACAATGATCGGATCCATGGTATCATTTTCCGGCTGTAGACGGTAGTGACCGTCCTCCTTGTAAAATGTTTTTACGGTAGCCTCTCCGCCGTTTACCATAGCAGCAACGATCTCTCCGTTTCGTGCTGTGGGACATTTTTCAACGACAACGATATCGCCGTCGAGAATAGCAGCATTTATCATGCTTTCGCCGCGCACTTTAAGAGCGAACAGCTCGCCGGAGTAGCTTTTCGGTTCATGGAAATTTATGTAATCGGTAATATCTTCAACAGCTGTAATAGGCTGACCGGCAGTGATAGTTCCAACAAGAGGTATCTTAGCCGCACCCTTGCCTGCAAGCTTGATAGCACGGTTGCAGCCGTCAACCTTTTCAAGATATCCCTCAGACACAAGAGTATTCACATATCTTGCCGCAGTAGAGGTTGAACGGATATTAAGAGCGGCACAGATTTCGCGGATAGACGGGGCAAAGCCCTCCTCCATTCTTTCCTTGATGTACTCAAAAACCCGTTTTTCCTTGTCGTTCATTAAAACCATCCTTTCATTTATTATATTTATTTTCCAGTAATTTCAATATTCTTCTTGCTGCCTTGTTGACGTCTCCGCAGCCGAGAGTGACGATCAGATCGCCTTTTTCGGCGTGTTCCGCAACATACTGCGCAACAAGCTCAAAGTTTGCGTCATGCTCTTCCTCATCAAAATAAATGCAGCCGTCAATTTTGTCAGCAAGAGTCTTTGTGTGAATGTCAATAGTATTTTTCTCGCGTCCGCCCATAATTGACGTAAGTACTACCCTGTCGGCGATGGAAAGAGACTTTGCAAAATCGTCCAGCAGCAGGGCTGTTCTTGAAAAAGTAAACGGCTGGTGAACTGCCCATACCTTATTATATCCAAGCTTTACGGCAGCGTTAAGGGTAACAGCGATTTCCGCAGGGTGATGAGCATAATCATCCACAACGGTAATTCCGCCTGCCTCGCCGTATTTTTCAAAACGTCTGCCTGCACCCCGGAAATCAGACAAAGCTTTTTTTACAGCTACGAATGGTACGTCAACGCTTTCGGCAGCAGCAATTGCCGCAAGTGCGTTGAGAACGTTATGCTTTCCTGCAACGTTAAGAGTAACTCTGCCGAGGCACTCGCCTCCGCAGTAAGCGTCAAACTCCGTAACCAGTCCGTTAAGAGCGACATTATCAGCATAATAATCATTTTCCCTGTTAAATCCGAAAGTGATTATTTTCTTACCTGTTATACCATCGACAGCTTTCATTGAATTTTCATCGTCACCGTTGATGATAACAGCTTTTTTGGCGTTCTCACAGAATTTGCGGAAAGACTTTATTATATTGTCGAGATTTTTGAAGTAATCAAGGTGATCCTCGTCAATGTTGAGTATAACTGCCGTATCAACGGACAGATTAAGGAAATGGTCCTGAAATTCGCAGGCTTCGCAGACCATAATGTCGCTTTTCCCTGCAATTCCGCTGCCGTGGATAAGCGGAAGCTTTCCTCCGATAACAGCGCTTATGTCAAGACCGTATTCAACCAGTACCTGCGTAAGCATTGAAGTTGCTGTGGTTTTTCCGTGAGTACCGCTTACGCATATTGCGTTGCCGAACTCTTCGGTAATTATACCAAGAAGCTGGCTTCTTTCAAGCACAGGAACTCCACTTGCCTTTGCAGCGATAAGTTCGGGATTATCGGGCATTATTGCCGCTGTATGAACTATCAGATCTGCACCCTCAATATTTTCGGCGCGCTGACCAAGATAAACGGGAATACCCATATCTCTGACCGCCTGAAGCGTCTCAGTCTCGTTATTGTCAGATCCTGTCAGAAAATACCCTTTTGTGTGAAGTATCTGCGCCAGAGGATACATTCCGCTGCCTCCGATGCCAATAAAATGGATATGACTGCTATTGTTTAAAATTTGTTTATTCAAAAAATACACCCCGCATATTTTTGTTTCAGAATTAGTTAAGAATAATCTGTTATACTATATGTCAGTGGTATACATAGTATCGGCAAATTTTTATTTTTCATACTGAATAATTTACCATTAAATGTTTAATAATATGCTTGTAAAACGTATATCACAAATGCCAATTACCAAGGAGGACGTTTCAATGAACATCACAGACATTAAAATCAGAAAAATTATCCCCGATGGCAGACTTCGTGCAGTAATTTCCATCACCATCGACAACATGCTCGCTGTACATGACATCAAAGTTGTACAGGGTGATGAAAGGCTGTTCGTTGCAATGCCCAGCAGAAAAGACGAAAGCGGAATCTTCAGAGACATTGTTCACCCGATCTCTCCCGAAGCCCGTAAGCTTGTTGAAGATGAGATCCTCGATGCTTACACCCGTCATATCGAGCAGATGCAGGCAGAAGCCGAGGCTGAAGAAGCAGGTCTTTGATTGCTGTACATCTATTTTGTGAGATAATTTTTCGGCAGTTCGTTATTAATTTGCGGACTGCCGATTTTTTACGTCCGTTACTTGCCGAGGATGCGCGCAGCTTTAAGCACGGCACACTGGGTCTTTGCGTCGGGTATCTCGTTGTTCATTATCATTTCAACAGCGTCCTCAAGCTTGATTTTTATAACATCGAGGAACTCGTCATCGTCAAGATCCTGCTTATCGAAGGAAAGTCCGGTTGCAAGATACATATGGATCTTTTCTGTAAGGTATGCGACCGAGGGGTAACACACGCCAAGGTACTCGAACTTTTCACATACGGCGCCTGTTTCTTCGCGAAGCTCCCTGAGACCTGCCTCGCGGTGATCCTCGCCGAACTCAAGCTTTCCGGCGGGAAGCTCCACAAGAGCCTCCTGAAAAGGATATCTGAACTGTTTTACCATAAGTATTTCGCCGTTTTCGTTAACAGGAACGATGCAGACTCCTCCCGGGTGAACGACCAGCTCACGGGTAACTATATCGCCGTTTTCAAGCTCAGCCTTATCTTTTTTTACAGTAATGATCTTTCCATCGAAAATAAGCTCTGAGCTTACAGTTTTTTCAAAAAGGTGCATAATCACGCCTCCAAATGGAATTATGTGTAAAATCAACACAACAAATGTTCTTTTTTTACAACATTATACCATATAAAAACTCTTTTAACAAGGGGTTTTGGTTATTTTTTTAATATTTTTTTTGACAAATTTGTTTAAAAGCTATTGTAAAGATTGCGGAAAACATTTATAATATAATATGTATGTTTAAATATTAATAAGGCTCGGAACGGAGGTTCATTTTGGAAAATTCACAGATATCGCTGAAATTCAGCTTTAAATCATTTCTTGTAAGCAAGGGGATCTATCTTTTCGCATTTTTTATTCCTATGATAATCCTGCTTGTTTCTTATCTTATTTTCGGGATATATCCGGTCGGTGACGAATCTGTTCTCGTTCTCGATCTGAACGGTCAATATGTATATTACTTTGAAAATCTAAGAGACGCTTTCTGGGGCAACGGCAGCCTTGTAAACAGCTGGAGCAGAAACCTTACCGGTGAGACCATAGGCATATTCGCTTATTACCTTGCAAGTCCGTTCACGCTTGTAGTAATGCTTCTGCCAAGGTCTATCATGACTACTTCCCTGCTGATAATGCAGATGCTCAAGGTCGGCACCGCTTCGGTGACCTTCTGCCTGTATCTGCGCAAGTCGAAAAATACTGCGCCCTATACCTCGCTGATCTTTGCAATTCTTTACAGCCTTATGGCATATATGATAGTACAGCTTATGGACCCTATGTGGCTTGACGGACTTATTTACCTGCCCATAATCTGCCTTGGTATCGAAAGGCTCGTTGACAAGGGAACATGGCTGCTGTTCATTATCCCTCTTGCATTGATGTTCATTGCAAATTTCTATATCGGCTGGATGATAGCAATATTCTGCTGCTTCTATTTTCTGGCATATTACTTTTTCATATCTGAAGAAACAGTTCCCTTCAAATTCAAGCATATGCTTCTTTCGGGCGCAAAATTCGCCTGCGGAGGAGTAATTGCGGCGATCTGCGCCTCATGGCTGCTTATTCCTCTTTATTACAGCCTCAGTCTCGGAAAATTTGATTTTTCCACTCCAAGCTACACAATGAAGACGCAGTTTGATTTTATTGACTTTTTCGTAAATCTGCTGCCCAATGTTTATGATACCTGCCGTCCCGAGGGCTCTCCTGTTATCTACTGCGGTGTAATGACTATCCTGCTGGTTCCGCTGTATTTTATGAACAGCAATGTAAAGCTCCGTCAGAAGCTCGGATTCGGTCTGCTTGCACTGTCTGTAATACTTTCAATGTATATGTCCACGGTAGACCTTGTATGGCACGGCTTTCAGGTTCCTAACTGGCTTCCCTACCGCTACTCGTTCACATTCAGCTTCGTGCTTCTTGTCATGGCGGCACAGGCCTTTGAACGTATCGAAGGCATAAGCTTCAAGGAGATCGGAGGAGTATTTTTCCTGCTGGCGGCATATGTTTTCTACCTTGACAAGCACGATACAGAAAGGCTGAATATCCTTGCTGCGGTGTGGTTTACCGTTGTGGTCGGCGCAGTTTATGCGCTGCTGCTGTATGCACACAAGAAATTTTATAGGATCAAGCCGATACCTATCGCAATTGCTGTCTTTGTAATAATAGAGCTTACTGTTACCACGACTTATACAATGTATCAAATCGACGAGGATGTTGTTTACTCCAAATACAGCTCCTATAACAGATATATTACTCTGGGAAGAAATACCGTAAACAAAATATACGATATGGATGACGGCGTATACAGAATTGAAAAGGACTTCCACAGAACTGTAAACGATGCTATGGCTTTCGGTTCATACGGACTTTCCCATTCAAGCTCAACGCTTAATGCTGCACCGATACAGCTTCTCAGAAAGCTGGGTTTTTCCTACGGCGGACATTATATAAAGTATAAAGGCGCAACCTATGTTACCGACGCAATTTTCGGTATCAAATACGTTATGGAAAAGGGCAGCACACCATCTGAAGAGGGCGCTCAGCCTGAAATTGCCGAGTCAAAGCATTATGACAAGCTTGTGCTTGCAAACGGTGATAATAAAGAGATCATGTATGTATATGAAAATCCGTATGCGCTTCCTGTTGCCTTTATGGCTGACAAAGCTATTGCCGATCTAAGCTTTGAAACATGGGAAAATCCCTTTGAAAATCAGAATATGCTTCTTTCTGCCCTGCTGTCGGACGAAGAACAGGAATTTTTCAAGCAAATTGAAATAGACGATATCGTTCCCGAAAATGCAAAGCCGTCTACCTACGGCACGCACACCAAATATGTACCGAGAATAGAGGGGCAGAACTCGCATATTGAATTTCTGTTCACAGCTCCGGCCGAGGACATCATCTATATGTATTTCCCGTCACAGTACGAGCGCAAGGTAAACCTGTGGCTCAACAAGGATTTCCTTGACTACTACTACGAAGGCGGAAATATGAATATTCAGACTCTCGGACGTTTTGACGAGGGTGAGGAAATTTCGCTTATAACGACAATTACGGAAGAGAAAAACGAAGTGCTCTTCAAAGAAAATTATTTCTACTATCTTGACGAGGAAAAATTCCAAAGCGCTGTTGACGAACTGAAACAGCATCCCCTTGAGATAGAATCGTTCAAGGAAGATCATCTCAAGGGAACAGTTACCGCCGATGAGGATGGAATACTGTTTACCACGATATCATGGGAGCCTGGCTGGACGGTTTATGTGGACGGAGAAAAGGTCGAACCTGTAAAGCTTGCAGACGCACTTATCGGCGTACCGGTAAGCGAAGGTACGCACACCGTTGAAATGAAGTTCTTCCCTAAGGGCATGAAGCTTGGAATTATCATGTCGCTTGCAGGAATAATTACAGTCATAGTTATTGCACTTTATGAACGAAAGAACCGCACGGTCATGCTGAACAGGCTTTATGATATCTGATAATTTATAACAATTTACAAATAAAAAAGGCGCCCTAAAGGACGTCTTTTTATTTTATTATGAAGCAATATCTTTTTTAGTATATTTCAGGTATGCGGTCATAATTCCTGCCAGAGAAAATACCGCTCCGATAACAATAAGGTCGGTTTCAAGCTTTGAGTCGTAAATAATATTGCTCGCCTCAGAATAAGCATACGGCGTAATGTACTTCAGAAATTCCGCCTTGTCGCTGATATTGCAGATAATATTCATAAAGTAAAAAGCAAGAGCAAGTCCCAGACCGATTCCTATGCTGCCGCGCCTTATAAATGCTGATATACCAAAGCATATACAGGAAATTTCAAGCTGCATTAGCAGATATGCTGCGTGCAGAAGAATGAATTCCTTCATTTGAAATTCTTCACCGATAGCTGCAGCTGAGATCAGACTTGCCGCAACAACGAAAATATTCATAATAATGACTTGTGTAACAACGGACAGCAGCTTCTGTGTTATCACCGAAAACCGACTTACCGGATGGGTCAGCAGGAATTCGGCTGTGCGTTCCTTTTCCTCATTTGCAAGAACGGATATTC
>JBJESH010000173.1:9677-13880 GCA_051882695.1 Oscillospiraceae bacterium
GTCAGCAGGAATTCGGCTGTGCGTTCCTTTTCCTCATTTGCAAGAACGGATATTCCGGCAAGCGCCGCAAAAAATCCGCCGCCCAATCCAAGTATATTTCCGCACTCTATTCCGTAAAAGCCCATCAGCTCGCCGAAGTTTAATTTGTCCATTCCGAATGCTGCGGTAAATCCGCCCATGTTTGCAAAGATGCTGCTTACGCTGTTCATTTCATTTTTCATTTCGGGAAACATGAATATACATATCAGCGTCATAAAGGCAATAGAGCAAGTCCATATTATCAATGCTTTTGCCGATTGTTTCATCTCTTTTATGTAAACCGTCATTTGCTTTCGCCGCCTTTCTCATAGTAGTGCATAAATATCTCATCAAGGTCAGGCTCGGTAATTGTAATATCGTAAACCGAAAGCTTGCTTACCTCATTAAGCAGCAGTTTAATATCTCCGCTGTAAAGAAATGTCACATAATCCTCCGCCGTCTCGGCAGATTTTACTGAAAGCGTTTCGGGAACGTAATTCACACCGTGAAGCGTTACCCGTTTTGCACTCGTTTTTGAAAGATTTTCCACGCTGTCAAGGGCAATAAGCTTACCTTCCTTGATAATTGCCGCACGGGAGCAGTTTTTCTGTATCTCCGAAAGAACATGAGAAGAAAGAAAAATAGTTGCACCGTCGTTGTGGCGCTCTTTCAGAATGTCGAAAAACTCCTTCTGCATCAGCGGGTCAAGTCCGCTTGTAGGCTCGTCCAGAATACAAAGCTTCGGCTTGTGCTGCAATGCACACACTATTGAGACCTTTTTTCTGTTTCCGAGGGAAAGCTCATCAACACGTTTGCCTGTGTCAAGAGCAAGTCTGCTGCATAAGCTTTTTGCCTCGTCAGAGCAGTCGGTTTTCCGCATTTTTGCGGATAATGAAATAATGTCCCTTACCTTCATACCATTATAAAATGTTGCTTCCGAGGGCATATACCCTATGTCGGAAAGTATCTCATTTTTCTGTCGGATTATATCCTTTCCGAAAATTTTTGCTTCTCCCGAAGTAGGAAATATCAGCCCGAGAAGCGTTCTGATAGTTGTTGATTTTCCGGCGCCGTTAGGACCGATAAATCCGAAAAATTCTCCTTCTTCAACGGTAAGATCAAGTCCTGTGATACCACGGCTTTTTCCGTAATATTTCGTCAGCTTTTCGGTTTCAATTATCTTCATTGCCATCCTCTTTTCTAAGATAAATTTTCTTCCAGAAGTCTATCATTTTAATAAAATCCTTTTCAACTTCGTCAACGTTGAAATGTCCCTGATTTGATTTTTCCCAGAGATAACCCTCTGAAGCAAGATACATATCCATATACATCATCTGCAGATCAATACCCTCAATGAACTTGTCGGGTTTGATTTTCAAAAATTTTGCATTGGCGTCAAAGGAAGCTATGCGGCCGATTATTTTCTGGATATCGCCGCATACCTCAGGATCGGTCTCATAGTAAGCTTTAAGGGTAAAAAAAGTAAGTTCGGGGTATTTTCTCATCAGTGCGACTTTTGCTTTTAAGCCTTTGTGCATTATTTCAAAAATATCCTCTTCCTCGTTGCAGCCAAAATCATAAAGATATTTATATGTGGTTTCAGCCGCATTCTCAATAAGAAAAAGATACAGCTCACGCTTATTTTTGAAATAGTGAAACAGCAGGGATTTGCTTATTCCCGCTTCTGCGGCGATCTCGCTGACGGGACTTTTCTTATAGCTGCTCTGTGAAAATACACGATAGCCTGCATTGATTATGGCAAGCTGTTTTTCTTCGGGCAGTGAAAAGAATTTTTCATTCATAAAATACCTCCTGACCGATCGGTCAATGTTATTATACTACCGTTGACCGTTTTTGAGAAGACCCTTTTTTAAAAAAATTCTGCTTTATTTCAAATATTTAAACCTTGAAGCAAGGGTAACATGTTTTGACATATTTGTCAATAACTTTTAAGGCTTATGCTATGTTTTTGTAAAATAATACAACAAAATAATTGACAAAATATGACGGATTGTGATATAATATTTTATATAAATTGCCTGCGTTGCAGCTTGACTCTGCACATACCGAAACAGAATATTTAAGGAGGGTCTTATGGAATACTGCGCACATATCCGCCCAAATGACCAAAAAATCCAATCCGTTAAAGAACACTGCCTTGCTGTATCGGAACTGTCAAAGCATTATGCCGAAAAGCTTGGCTTGTCCGCAATTGCGGAAATTCAGGGGGTCATACACGATTTTGGAAAGTTGAACTTTGATTTCAACGAGTATATAAACGGTTCGGAAAAATACAGCCGTGGGTCGATCGACCACAGCTTTGCAGGTGCAAAATATATCTGCGAGCTTTCTGACAGGCTTGACAAAAAGAAGCTTTACAGCGCTTCTCGGCTTATCGCCAAAACAGTCATATCGCATCACGGTCTGAACGACTGGCTTGACGATGAGGGCGAAGACTGCTTTTCAAAAAGAATATCCAAAACGGAAAGATATGATGAGATAAAATCCGTCATACCTGAAATAATTCAAGAAAATGATCTTGAAGAAATGCTGTACAAAGCTGCCGCCGAGCTTGACGAAGCAAAGAAAAAGCTTGTTGCTTTAAGCGGTCCGGACAAGACCCAATATGCTTTTTATCACGGAATGCTTGAAAGGTTGATGCAGTCGATCCTTATAGACGCCGACAGAACAGATACGGCAGATTTCATGTCAAACTGCAAAACAGGAAAAAGCTTTGACACGGAAACGTTGTGGAAAAATATGCAGAAAAATATGTCAGCAAAGCTTTCTGAATTTTCAGACAGAACAGATAAAATTTCATTGCAGAGAAAAAGCATTTCCGACAGATGTGCAGAATTTGCAAAGCATAAAATCGGCATATGCACTATGACAGTTCCCACCGGCGGAGGAAAAACGCTGTCGTCGTTAAGGTTTGCGGCAGATTACTGCAATAATTTCGGTATGGAGAAAATTTTTTACATAGCTCCGTTCATGTCAATTTTGGAGCAGAACAGCGATGAGATCCGCAAAATAGCAGGCGATGAAAATTTTCTTGAACACCATTCCGACGCAATTGCAGAGCTCGATGATGATAATGAGCTTGCAGAATATGAGCTTCGTTCTGAAAAATGGGACGCTCCCGTTATTGCCACTACAATGGTGCAGTTCCTAAACACATTATTTTCAGGAAAGAACACATCAATAAGACGAATGCACCAGCTTTGCAGGTCAGTAATAATAATTGACGAGGTGCAGTCCATACCGCTTAAATGCGTTAATATGTTCAGTCTTGCAATGAATTTTCTCGCTCATGTATGCGGATGTACTGTAATTTTCAGTTCGGCTACACAGCCTTGCTTCGACAGCAAGGAATATAAAGTTCTGTTTGACGAAAACAGCAGCATGACAGGTGACTTTAAAGAGGATTTTGAAATTTTCCGCAGGACAGAGATAATACCCGAAACCGCAAAGTCCTATACCTACAAAGAAGCTGCGGAATTCTGCCATGAAAAGTTTAAAGAGAGAAACGATCTTCTGCTTGTGGTAAATACAAAGGCGGCGGCGCTTGAAATTTATAAGGCTATATCCGAGATAAACAGTACCGATGAAAAAAAGGCGGAAATAATTCACCTCAGTACAAATATGTGCCCCGAACACAGGCGTGAAAAAATTAAAACGATAAGAACTCTGCTTGAAAAGGAGAAGCCTGTTATATGTGTTACAACACAGCTTATAGAGGCAGGAGTTGACATTTCATTCAACTGCGTTGTGCGTTCTCTTGCAGGTATGGACAATATTGCACAGGCGGCAGGTCGCTGTAACCGCAACGGCAAATCTGATGAGCTCTGCCCCGTTTATGTAATAGACATAAACGGTGAAAAGCTGGGAAGCCTTAAAGAAATAGCGGCTGCTCAGACTTATTCGCGGAGCATACTTGGGAATGCAGGCTGCACAGATTATCTTTCCGATGAAACTATAAAAATATATTTCAGAAAGGTATACAGCTCATGCGCAAGCAAGCTTTCATATACCGAAAATGTTTCCGCTGCTGATGAAAGTCTGCTTAACCTGCTGTCGGTAAACAAAAACAGGTATGCCGTTCGTAAAAATAAAGAATGCGGATGGCATTGCAGTCAGGCATTTAAAATTGCCGGAAAAATTTTTAACGTTATTGATAATAATACA
>JBJESH010000174.1:0-3355 GCA_051882695.1 Oscillospiraceae bacterium
AGAATCCTTAACAAACTGTATCAGCTTTTTAATGATAATAAGAACCCCACTGATCTCAACAGGAACTTCAAAACCATTCTTTCGAAGCTCGTCCACACCTTTTCTAAGGTCAAGCAGCTGATCCAAAATGCAACCGTATTTTTCAGAATTGAGCTTTGCAAAGAAATCCGTAAGCTCTTTGACCTTGCTTTCGGCAAGCTGATCGGAAAATTCATTCTGAAGTTCGGCTAACATATTGCTTGTCATTTCAAGCTCTGCTTCAAGAGAATCAATCCTTTTCATAGCCTCATCAAGTGTTATGCTTTTGATCGGTTCTGATACTTTTGAAGCACCCGGTTTTGATTCCTTATATTTTGGGAAACCGTAAACCTCGCATATTGCATCGGACATATCAAAAAAGAAATACTTCGAAAGCGTGTTTCCGAATTTATCAATTATTTCGTCATCGCCTAAAGTAGCCAGTTCCGGAAATTTACTGTAAATCATAAGTGCACAGATGCGTTCCTGAGATTTATGGTATTTTTCAAAGCTTTCAGGTCTGCCCTTTCTTGCCTTTTCGAAAGCCTTGAATGAATCTGTATCGCCAGTTGCTGCCTTGGCAAACAGCTCTGCGATCTTTTCAGCCCATTGAAACAACTCGATTCTTTCCTTTGGGAAAGCCATTCTGTTAGCTCTGAAAATATTTATAACATCATCACCGGTGAGGTCATACCCGTACCTGTCATTCACTCGAATCGCCAGCTTAGTCGGGGGAACTCCCGGATCTTCGCAAAGAAGACGAAAGACTATATTTTCAATATATATATCCTCTTTGATACTGCCTGCCTGTGCATCTTTCCTGTCTGCTGCCTGATGAAGCCTTTCTTTGAGCTTGGCAAGATTTTCTTTACTGATTCCATTCACTGTAGTATACCTCCATATAGTTATATTTTGTATATTTCCTGTTCTTCTGCAAAAGTAAACTGGGTTTTGCAGTCACTGTCAAGCATTATTTTCTGCTCTATGGTCATATCATTCGGATTGTATGCTTTTGCCGCATGTACAATAATGACTTGCTTCGGATCTATTGTACTTATAAACTGAGTCATTTGGGAAAAATCCTCATGAAGCGTAAAATCGACATCCATTTTTTCTGCATAATAAATCGGATTTGCCCGAGGTGATTCTGTTATGTAGATATGAGGAAACGAGGGGGGGACATCCAGCATTTGTCTGTTTTCGGGCGAAATGATACGTACACCGTTCTTTTCCATCTTTTCCACGACCTGCATTACCCTCGGTCCTATATAAACAGGTATATGATCTGCGTTGCTTTTATTTATCATCTGTAGGAATTCAATGCCCTTACTAAGCTGGGATACTGAAATCTGAACAGATGCACCTTTGCGCACTTTGCTGAAAGCACTGTTTATCATAGAAAAAACCATATCGGATTTTTTGGTATAATTGGGGTGTTTTGCGTGAAGTCCGCACATTATCAATGTATCAATTCTTTTATCGGGAATAATACAGCCCTGCGTAAGGGGAGATGAATCAATAGAATAGTCACCTGTGTACAATATATTTTTGCCGTTAAACTCAAAAAGTGTCATCATTGCACCGGGAATATGACCTGCAGGATAGAACGTCACATTGAATCTTTCAAAATGCATGGATTTCATAAAGCTGACTGTTGTTATTTTGTCAAGCTTGTTTTGTGCTGAAAGGCGCAACTGCTGAGAATGAATATCTTTTCCTGAAAGCTTTCGGTCGTATATCTGCAATTCCATCAATGATTTTGTAATATCCGTCATATAGACATTTGCTTGTACTGCTTCAGACATGATATTGAAAAGATATCCGCAATGATCAATGTGCGCATGGGAGATAAATAAATGGTCAATTTGATTCATTGAGCAGAAGCCTGGAAGGGACATCAATGATGAAAAAACAGGATTGCATATTATTCCCCCATTTGTTCCGATGCCTGCATCCAATAATATGTTTGTTTCGCCTAATCTAAGGAAATAACAACTTGCTCCTACTCTTTGTCCGCCTCCCAGAGGAATAAAAAGTATATTATTATTTTTTTGCATTTTACCACCACAATTAAACAGAGTTATATTATGATATATTATACAATTTATTTACAGAAAAATCAAGGTAGTTTGAGCAAATATGACAATTTGTTAAGGCGTTCGACATATTTGCTTAAAAAGTAAAGGATTTATATGTGCTTTGATGTAATAAAGTTACATTCAACATACTACAGTACACTATTGCTTCATCTTCTCTCTCAGCTGCTCCGCCAAGTCCCTCAAATCCTGTTCCCACTCAATAAGTTGAGCCGAAAAAGCTCTGACCTCAGACACAGGACTGTCATCGGACAGTCCTCTTTTCATAGTAAGAGCCTTTTCTTTCAGCTCATTGAAAAGAACATTGTACTGCTCAAGAGCTTCGGGAGAACGCTTGAGCTTGCGTTTCTGGTTGTTGGTGTTGTTGTAGAACTGAGTATAAAGGCACTGCACATCGCTTTCGGCGTTCTTTATGCGATTTTCCTTTGTCCATTCCCTCTTGTGAACGTTGCGGCACTCCTGACTGCAAAAGTCGGAATTGTTGGTCTTGTCCTTGATGATGAGCTTACCGCAGATCGTGCAGTTTGAAACTATGCGGTTAGCCTGTTTAAGCATATCAACGTAAATGCGGAGAACGGCAAGAAATGAATCATCGGTAACATAGGCGGTCTGCCAAGTGCCGTTAAGGTGCGTGTAATAGATATGTACCGTCAGATCGGTGGGCGAAGCGTTTATCTGTTCGGGAATGTTCCAATACCGCACATTCGATTCGGGAACTGTCGGGAGATTACGAAACGGCAGGAGCATATCCGATACGCAGGTGTTGAACTGCTCCGCAAAGCGAGCTGCCGACTTTTTCATTGAGGACATAAAAACGTGCCATTCGGAACTCAGCGTCTTGTGGTTATACCGATAATTTGTCAGTATGAAAAATATCATAAAATTCAGAAGCATATTGCCCTTGCTTGAACTGTCATACAGTTTGGCGAGGGCATTTATATATTCCTCCGCAGACTTGTTTCCCTGTCCTTCGCTGATGATTCCGCATAAGCCGTTGGCACATTCGGCAAGGGTCTGCATTTTGCCATCTTCCTCAGATTGAGCAAGCTCATTCATTTCATCAACAAGGCTGCCGAGCTTACGGGTACGGACTTCAATTTCGGGACTTTCTATTCCGAGCGTGAAAAATGTTTTCAGCCTGTCTGGGCTTCCGATAGCTATAATCTCCTTTTCGTTCGGAACATCAAAGCTGATCCCGATAGAAGCTGTCTTATCCTCTGCAATTATGTTCTTTATGTTCA
>JBJESH010000175.1:0-3354 GCA_051882695.1 Oscillospiraceae bacterium
TGTAATATTTTCCCTCAAACTGTAACTTAACTGTAAACAAAAGCTATTGCAATCGACAGCAGAGCGTTGTATAATTAAAGCTATGATATTACTGTTGGGGTTTTGAAACAGAGGGGGCTTCTGACAATGTATAATTATTGCGCAATTATTCCGTCGCTTGACCCGGATGAACGGATATTCAGTATCGTTGAAAAATTAAAAAATAACGGCTTTGAAAAAATAATTGCAGTCAACGACGGAAGCAGCTCGGATGAGATTTTTGTCCGTCTCAGGGACGAATACGGCTGCACGGTGCTTACTCATTATATCAATCTGGGCAAAGGCAGAGGAATGAAAACTGCACTGAATTATTACATGAATAATTTTTCGGGAGAATGTGACGGCGTGGTTTTTGCCGACAGCGATGACCAGCATGATATTGACGATATATGCGCCTGCTGCGACTGCCTTTTCAGACACCCGGACAGCCTTGTTCTCGGAGTGCGTGACTTTTCCGACCCGAAGGTCCCTCCCAGAAGCCGCTTCGGAAACAGGACCACTTCCCGATTCTTCCGGCTTTTCTGCGGACTGAACATAAGCGATACCCAGACGGGACTTCGTGCAATGGGCAACGAAATAATTCCTCATTTTATCGGACTCGGCGGCGAGCGCTTCGATTATGAGACCAATATGCTGCTTGAAACCAAAGCGCTGAATATCCCCATAAAGGAAGTGCCGATAAAAACCATTTACATAGAGGACAACAAACAGTCCCATTTTAATCCCATCAAGGATTCTATCGCCATATATAAAATGCTTATCGGATATGTTTCATCATCTCTTGCAGCGGCGGTCATAGATCTAGTTCTGTATCAGCTTTTGTTTGTACTTCTCGGCGGACTTGCTGGAAATCTGCGCATCGCCTGTTCGACCGCAGGCGCAAGAATAGTCTCGTCGCTTTTCAATTATACAGTAAACAGCAAGGCGGTGTTCCGTTCAGCTGAAAATCCGCGCCGAACTATCGTGAAGTATTATATACTCTGCATTTTGCAGGCGGCAGCCTCCTACGGCGGCGTTTACGGACTTTCACTTGTTTTCGGTCAGGAGCATACGCTGTGGATGAAAATTATCGTCGATACCGTACTTTTCCTGCTGAGCTTCAAAATTCAGCAGAACTGGGTCTTCGGCGGAAAAAGTAAAAAGGGGTAAAATCAATAATGAACAGCAGTTCACGCTCATTAAAAATACTGCATATGATCGGTATGATCTTCGGACGCTTTTTTGCGGTGGTGGGAGTAATACTTCTTGCGGCAGTTATAATGCTTGTTGTAACAGCCTATATTTTCTGCAAAGGGCCGTCCTCGTCAGCTTCCGACCTGTTCGTTGTGACAATGATGGAAACCAGCGCTCTGAAATTTATTCCTGCAATGTTTTTCAGCGAAAGCGAAATTGACGATATCCGCAAGCGCAATTCAACGGTAGAAACCTTTGAAGTTACCGATGAGTCCCTTATCGTTATCCCCAAAGCCGAGGAAATTTCTGCGGACGATACCCGTGAGCCGCTTGAAATAATCGATATTTCATCATCGACCTTCAAGGGAAAGTTAATGCTTGTCCGCGACCCGTCGAGGATAGTTCTCGGTGTACCTCCCGTGCTGGGAGCAAACGGCGAGGGAGTTCAGATATCCCAGATGGTTGAAAGCGAGGGCGGCATTGCCGGAATAAACGCAGGCGGTTTTATAGACGTAGGCGGCGTAGGCAACGGCGGAGAGCCTCTCGGTATAGTCATAAAGGACGGCGAGCTGCTTTACGACGGCGGAAAGTCCGTTGTTATCGGGTTTGATTACGACAACAAGCTTATTGTCGGATGGATGTCCGCAAAGGAAGCACTGGAGAAAAACATCCGTGACGCCTGCTCCTTCGGGCCTGTGTTTATCGTTAACGGCAAGCGAGCCGATGTTTCGGGTACGGGCGGCGGACTTAATCCAAGGACCTGTATCGGTCAGACCGCCGACGGAACGGTGCTTCTGCTGACTATTGACGGCAGGCAGGCGACAAGTATCGGGGCGACCTATGAGGACTGCATAAATATCCTTGAAGAATACGGCGCAGTAAACGCCGCTAACCTTGACGGCGGCTCGTCTACCGTAATGTATTACAACGGCGAGGTAATTAATGTTTCAGCTTCGGTTTACGGACCGAGAAAGCTTCCTACGGCATTTGTGGTGCTTCCCGAAAAGACGGCTGAAAGCGGAGGTGAAAACTGATGGCATACATACCGCAGCATTATTACCCCGAGGACGCAGAAAAAGCTTCAGAGCCGAAGAAAAAATTTCACTTTTTCCCGATATTTCTGCTTGCGCTTTTTACCGTGCTGATGTATCTTTCAACGCTTGTCTGGAACTACACATGGCAGCAGCTTGAGATATACGAGGCTAATCACATCAAGTATGCCGAAGAAGCTTTCATGGAGAAATTCCGCCTTAACAGAATTGACGATATACTTGATGAAAAGGCTCCCGAATACGACATTTTCAACAGCCGTGACGAATATATGCAGTATATGCTTGATACCTTCGGCAGCGATTACACTTCCGCAAAATCGGTCAAAGGAAAAACTCTTGATGACGGTTCGGTGCTTTACGATGTTTATCTCGGAAATATAAAATTTGCCGGATATACGGTAACTCCCAAAAGCAGCGGCGGCTGGACTTACAG
The DNA here is from genome assembly GCA_051882695.1 of Oscillospiraceae bacterium. GTDB lineage: Bacteria > Bacillota > Clostridia > Oscillospirales > Ruminococcaceae > RGIG8773. The sequence goes on from JBJESH010000175.1 coordinate 2,698, forward strand.
CGCAGAAGACCTTAACGACAGCCTTTTCGTTAAAACGAAATCGTTCAAGGCTTGCGTTCCAGTCGGAGCAAAGGCTTATGCCAATGGTGTCCAGCTTGAAAAAAGCTTTATTTCCGAGGAAAAGTATGAGATACACGACTTTGACGACCTTGACGATAAATCTCTTATACCGCAGTTTGAGGTGTATGAAACAGGAAATATTTTCCTCAACGAACCTGAAATACTTATCACCTGCGCCGACGGCGGAGATATGACTGTCACCGAAGAAAAAGGCGTTTATTATGCGCTGCCTGTGCCGACCGAGGAACAGACCGCCGAGCTTAAAGCTGCGGCGGAGGAAGCCGCCATCGTGTATGCAAAATATATAACCAAGGATACTTCCTTTGAGTCGCTGAAAAAATATCTTGTATCGGATTCGGAATTTTACCGCAGGATAAAAAATTTCTATCACGACTGGTACCGCGACCATACCGTCACCTATGACAACGTTGAATTTTCCGATATAACGATGTACAACGAAAACTGCTTCAGGCTGCATATTGCCTTTGATTATCATGTAAATATCGGGTATAAGGTAAACGACTATGACGTTGAATATACAATGTGCATGATAAAGCTTGACGGCGAGTGGAAAATCGCAAGTATGATAATGTAAAA
>JBJESH010000176.1:0-13840 GCA_051882695.1 Oscillospiraceae bacterium
GCTGCGGATTATACTCACTTGTTCCGGCAACAGGCAAGACTATCGACGAATTTATCAAAGCGGCAGACGAGCGTATGTACGACCAGAAATCCGTTCACCGCAAGCATACCGGATATTGCCGCAGAAGAATGTAATACTAATACTAAAAGCGCAGACTGTTATTAAACAGCCTGCGCTTTTTTATACAAATTTAGTTTCCTTTGTTGCCGCCCGAACCTCCATTACACCCGTATCCGCATGAAATAACACGGTACGTCCGAAGTTGGAGCCTGTTTCCTCAGCAACTATTTTGATCTTATACGCCGCAAGTATCCTCTTTACCGCAGCAACGTTCCTCTCGCCGATATTGAAAACCGCCGAATTAACACTGAACATCTGAGCTCCGCCTGCGATCTTGGCAGTAAGTCTCGAAGTCGAAGCACCCTGCAAATTCATCGTCTGTATAAGCTCCATTATTCCGGTATCGGCATAACGGCGCTTGTTGTCAACACCCTGAGCAGCCTCCTTGCTGAGAGGAAGCATTATATGCGCCATTCCCGCTATTTTCTTTTCCGAGTCGTAAAGGCATATTCCCACGCAGGAACCCAGCGCATATGTAATAAGTGCATCAGGCGATTTTACCACATTAAGGTCTGCAATGCCAACTGTAACATTAGCCATTATATACTCACTCCCAGTCTTGTGAAAAGAGTTTCAAGCGACTGCATTTCGGGAACGAGTATCATATTGCTTTTGATTTCGCCGCTGCCGATTATAAAGCTGTCGTCAATAAAAAGAACCTTGTTTCCAACCTGAGCAAATTCCACCGCAGGCACGCTTAAAATTGCACCCACCATATCCACCGTCATTACAGGTACAGAAATATCTATCATCATGCCCGTCAGAGAAGCCAGAGCGTTCATATACGAAGCCGCCATTATGTTTCCGACCTCGGAAATAAACGAGGTCTCCATTTCGTTCATGTTGGTCAGATCCTCGATCTCACTGCCGAAAAGTGTGCTTGTCATCTTGCTTGCAAAGGACTTCTGAAGCACATAAAGCATCATTCCCGTAATATCTCCCTTAATTCCCACAAGCATACCAATGGCAATATTTTCGGGACCGCCGAGAAAGTTTACAGCTTCATCAAAATCAAGCATTTTTACCGACGGAACGGTAATATCCGTTTCGCACTGCAAAAGCTCCGAAAGAGCGCTTGCAGCATTTCCCGACCCTATATTTCCAATTTCCTTCAGCACATCAAGATGCATATCCTGAAGCTGTTCAACGTTTTGTATAGCCATGTTTACCTCCAAAATCAATTCCGTATCCTAAGCTGAATGCCCATACGAGGTGCATAATAAATCAGTTTCTCAGATTATTTATAATATCCTCAAGCTGGTCGTGAGTCTTGACCATATTCACATTAAGCTGAAAAGCTCTCTGATATTCGATGACCTTTGACATTTCGTTCGCAATATTAGTTGAGGAAGCCTCCAGCCAATTCTGCTTTTTGCGTGCCTCAGGGTTTGAAACAGCCTCGCCGCTTGACGCCGTAGCAGCAAAATAGTTGTCGCCGATCTGGTCAAGTCCGTAGGGATTTTCAAAGGTGTAAACTCCTACTTTCTCCGCAAGGGCAGCAGAATCAATATCCGTCGTACCCTCAACAAACGGTATCTCTATCCTGTTCCCGTCATAATCAAGCACATAAGCGCCGTATTCGTTGCAAAGCTCCCATACTCCCTCTGCATTCTGCGAAATATAAAAAGCGCCGTCCTTGGTGTAATTTACATTTCCCTCAGGAGTAAGCACAGCAAAGAAGCCCTCGTCCAGAGCCGCAAAATCAAGCTCTCTGCCCGTCTCACGAAGCTGTGACTGCTCAAACATCATATCGGTTTTCTGAACTCTTACACCATGACCGAACTGAGTCTCCTCATTATTATTGTTTCTTTCGGTATAGATCAGATCGGCAAAGGAAGGTCTTGAAGCCTTGAAGCCGTTTGTATTTACATTTGCGAGGTTATTTGCGGTAATATCCATAGCAAGCTGATAGCTTATAACGCCCGAAGCAGCGGTATGATAACCTATCTTACCCATAACAGATCAACTTCCTTTCCGTTTAATTGATTCTCGCCAGGTCGTTTGCAGCGATCTGGTTTATACTGTTTGCAATTTTAAGAGCTGAACTGCAAGCCGTAAAAACGTGCTGAGCGTCCATAGCCCTTATGGTTTCCTCGGCAACGTCAACGTTGGAACGTTCAAACCAACCCTGCTTTACCTGATATGACTCGCCCTCAGGGATATTTCCGATAGGAGCGTCCTCATAAGGTCTCATAAGATTGTCGTCCACCTTTTCAACATCGGTGTCGGGAGCAATATAGCTAAGACCCAGAGTAAAAGTCCTGCCATCGCCTGTAGTAATATTTCCGAAGCGGTCCATCTGGAAATCGGCAGTACCAAGCTGGATCCTCTCGCCGTTTTCGTCCAGAACATAACCTGTCGTACCGAGAGTGAGATAACCCTCAGCATTGATAGTGAACTGACCGTTCCTGCTGAGAAGAGTCTCGCCTGTCCTGCGCTCCTCTATGTTAAAATAAACATTGCCGACCAGTGCAGCGTCAAGCCGCGAGCCTGTGTTTTCAAAAGTACCCTGCTCAAGGTTTGTGTTTGTATAATCTATAGTGCGGTAGCGGATAGTACCCGTCTCACTTTTTTTGCTGTTTATAAGCAGAAGCTCCTCGGCAAAGGTAGTGGGTATAGCCTCGTCCGCCTTGTAGCCTGCTGTTTTTGCGTTTGCGATGTTGTTGGTGATAACATTAAGTATTCTCTGCTCGTTGATGATACCGTTTGCCGCGGTATAATAACCTCTCAGCATAAAAATCCTCCTTATCTGTTAAGGTAATCGCTCATGAATTTCTTCATCTTCTGGACTGCCTGTGAGTGTATCTGACACACACGGCTTTCCGATACATCCAGAACCTTTCCTATGTCTGAAAATCTCAGCTTTTCGTAGTAATAAAGCGTAATTACAAGTCTTTCCCGTTCCTTCAGGGACTTTATCGCCTCCGCAAGATACTTCATTTTTTCCTGTCGGTGGATAGAAGCCTCCGGAGACCACATTCCGTCCTCGTCAGCCTTGTCGGGAATATCAAAGCCACTGTCCATGACCATCTCTTCAAAGGAAAGCGTCTGAGCCGCCGCAGCCTGAGCCGTACAGCTTTCAAGCTTTTCCAGCGGAAGCTTCATATAGTCCGCCATCTCCTGAGGCGTAGGCTCTCGGTCAAGCTCGCCGTAAAGGGCAGAATATGCCGAATCATATTCCTTTGCAAAGCGTCTTATGTTGCGGGGAACAAAGTCCTGCCGCCTGATAAAATCTATAATAGCACCGCGCACCTTTATCGAAGCATATGTCTCAAATTTAACGCCCTTTTTGGGGTCGAAGCTGTCCACCGCACTCATCAGAGCGAGAGTAGCCTCGTTGATGACGTCATCGGTATCGGCAAATTTGATATACATATTTCTTGTGGAAAGCGCCGCGTATTTAACAATGTTCATATAAGCCAGAATAACGCCGTTTCTGAGAGCCTTGTCGCCGGTTTCCTTATATCTGAGGAGCAGAAGCGCCTTAGCCTCTTTTTCGTTATCAGCCACAAAACTCACCTCCGTTAGCTGTTCCTGCACTGTTTAGGCAATACCGCATAATTGTGCGGTGCTGCCTTAAACTTCAACCGAGTCAAGAGCGATATTTCCCACTGCCTGGATCTGAACGGAGTTGTCAATTTCGCTGAAGGAAAGAACCGTAACATTCGGTATAAACTGGTCGATCAGCTTCTTGAAGTAGATACGCACGATAGGCGAGGTAAGAACAATAGGCATTGGAACAACATCCTTGACCTTGTCTATCTGCTCATTAAGCGAAGCAATAAGCTGCTGTATCGTCTGAGGGTCCATGGCAAGATAAGAACCCTGCTCGGATTTTTTCACGGAAGCCACTATCTTGTTTTCCGTTTCGGTGTCCAGCGTGAGAACTCTTATCTGTCCGCCGTCAGAGAACCTGCGAGTGATGGTACGCTTCAGCGCCTGACGGACATATTCTGTTGTAATGTCAACATCCTTCATATTGTGCTGGTTATCGGCAATAGTTTCAAGAATGGTCTGAAGATCTCGGATAGGCACGCCCTCTTTAAGCAGCAGACAAAGCACCTTCTGCAAATAAGCAGGCGAAACAATGCCCGGAACAATATCCTCCACGACCGAGGGATTTGTCTGCTTGAGCTTGTCAAGCATAGTTTTCACATCCTGCCTTGAAAGCAGTTCGTGAGCGTAATTTTTTATAATTTCCGACAGATGGGTAATAATTACCGAAGTCGGGTCAATAAGCGTATAGCCTGCGATCTCCGCCTGAAGCTTGTTCTGCTCGGAGATCCACTTTGCCGGAATGTTAAAGGCAGGCTCAACGGTGTCGATACCGTCCACCTCTCTTGTAACGCTTCCGCTGTCAAGTGCAAGGTAGTGGTCCATAAGTATCTCAGCATGAGCCACGATCTCGCCCTTGATCTTTATTACATACTGGTTCGGATTTATGTGCTGGTTGTCGGTCATTCTTACCGACGGGAAAACCATACCCATATCCATAGCGAACTGCTTTCGGAAAATTACCACACGTTCAATAAGCGTACCGCCGGAGCTTTCGTCCGCAAGAGGGATAAGACTGTAGCCGAACTCCATTTCGATAGGCTCAACGTTAAGCAGCTTGTACACATTGTCAATGTCCTTGTAATACTCCATCTCGGAAAGAGCTTCTTTGTTGTCCGCCATTTCCTGAGCCACGGAGTCGGTTTCAGCTGCAAGCTGACGCTGATTCCGCATAAGAATTATTCCCAGTGCAAGAAGCACTCCGCCCAGAACAACAAGCTGAATTTTCGGGAATCCCGGAATAAGCATCATTACAAGCATAACGATACCTGCAATGATAAGTACAAGCGGCTGTGACGTAAACTGGTTTTTGATATCGATATTGAGACTGTCCTCCGAAGCGGAACGGGTAACTATCATACCCATCGCCGTAGATATCAGCAGGGCAGGTATCTGAGAGCAAAGACCGTCACCAACAGTTGAGATCGTATATGTGGAAAGGACTGTCATAAAGTCCAGACCGTCAAAAACAAGACCTACAATAGCACCGCCAAGCAGGTTGACGATAGCCGCAACAATAGAGAACGTAGCGTCACCCTTTACAAACTTGGAAGCACCGTCCATAGCACCGAAGAAATCGGATTCGCGCTGTATCTTGGCTCGCCGCAGCTTAGCCTCGTCCTCGGTAATGATACCGGAGTTAAGGTCAGCGTCAATAGCCATCTGCTTACCGGGCATAGCGTCCAGAGTAAATCTTGCAGTAACCTCTGCAACTCTTTCCGCACCCTTGGTAACGACCAGCATCTGAACTACCGTAATAAGTATAAAAACGATAAAACCGATAAGAGCATTGCCCTTCATAACAAATTCGCCGAAGGACTTGACTATCTGTCCTGCATAGCCCTGCTGGAACAGGATAAGACGGGTCGAAGAAATATTAAGACCCAGCCTGAAAATTGTAGTAATAAGGAGCATGGACGGAAAAATCGAGAACTCCAGCGGCTCCTTGATATACATTGTAATAAGCAGAATAACAAGCGAAAGAGCAATATTCACAACAAAAAGCATATCCAGCAGCCATGTGGGCAGCGGAATGATTATCAGGAATATAGCCAGGATAACGAATACCGTTACCATGTTATTCATTATTTTTTTCACGGTATAACGCAGCCTGCCTTTCTATCTGAACGCCGTTACAGACCCTTCGGCTTTTTGCCCTTCATATCATATACAAAAGCCAATACCTCGGCAACAGCGTGGTAAAAATCATAGGGTATCTCCCTGCCTATATCAACGGACTTATAAAGTCCTCTTGCCAGCGGAACATTTTCAACAACGGAAACTCCGTTTTCCTCCGCCTTTTCTATAATTCTGAAAGCGACCTTGTCCGCGCCCTTGGCAACCACCACAGGCGCACGGTCCTTGTTTTCATCGTATCTGACAGCAACCGCAAAGTGAGTAGGGTTTCTTATGACCACATCTGCCTGCGGAACGTCCTGCATCATACGGCTCATAGCCATCTGCTGCTGTTTCTGACGCCGCTTGCTTTTTATCTGCGGGTCGCCCTCCATCTGCTTGTATTCTTCCTTGACCTCCTGCTTGGTCATTCTCATGTCCTTGTCCCATTTGTACTTCTGAAAGAGGAAATCAATAGCCGCAACTGCAACGAAAACCGCCGCAATTTTCATACAGATAGAAAATACAGCCTCTGCCATATAAAGCATACCGGAAGCAATATCCATCTGCATAAGCCTTGCAAAGTCCACCACACGGTCTTTTATTTCACCGTATACAACAGCAATAAGGATAACAAGCTTTGCAATAGATTTCGCCAGTTCAAAAAGAGAGCTTATCGAAAACATCTTTTTTATACCCTGAAACGGGTTAAGCTTGTCTAATTTGAACTGTACGGATTTTTTTGAAAAGATAAATTTTGTCTGAATGCCCGTCACGATAATAGGAACCAGTATCGAAGCCAGAAGAATAGGTCCTGCGGTAAAAACTACCGCCCTGCCTATTTCAAGGATAAGCTTTGGAACAGGCTCCATTCCGTCTATTTTCAAGCCGCCCATACCGCCGCCCGCCAGACTCATCCAGTAGGTCATGCTGTTTGAAACGGTCTGATACATAAATTTAGCCATCAGCCTCAGAATGAAAAATGTCAGCAGGATAAACGCCGCCGTAACGACGTCCTTGCTCTGCATAACGTTGCCCTCTTTACGCTGTTCACGCAGCTTATGGGGGGTCGCCTTTTCGGTTTTTTCACCGCTGCTTTCGGGCATAGAAACCTTCCTTTATATACTCGGAGTAATTAAAAATTGTTATTGTACTTAGCGTTAATTGCTACACCGCAGGCATAGCCGAAATAAACGATTCAAGAGCCGCAAGCCACTTGTCAAGATAACTGTCAATAAAGTCCGACAGGGGAACAGCCGTCAGAAACAGCATAATGAAACCGAATGCCACCTTCAGCTGGATATTGACCACCATTATCTGTATCTGAGGCACCGATTTCATCAGCACGCCCATACAGAACTCCAGTATAAAGCCTGCCGCAATTATAGGCATTGCAAGCTTTATCACCAGCGCCAGCACCACGGAAAAATACGCCGCAATATTATACCCCAGATCGGGATTGAAGCCGCCGCTTCCTATCGGAAGTATGTCATATGACATCACAAAAAGCTGTATGTATGTCAGATGCGCGTTTGTCACAAAAAAGTAAAGGTACATCATAAAGCTGATGAACGAACCCATAATTGACATCTGCACATTGGATTCGGGGTCGAAAACCTTCGCCATACCGAGACCGGACTGCATATCCATTATCTCTCCGGCAACCTGAACCGAATAAAAGAACAGGTCAGTAATAAAACCGATGACCAGTCCGATAAAGCTCTCCCGCAGTATCATAAACAGGTATTCGCCTGCCTGAACACCCGTGTCAACAGGCTCGGGCTGAACAACAAGCAGAACTATATATGTAATAAAAACCGACGTTGTAATTTTTACAATTGTCGGAATATTACGTCTTGATAAAATAGGGTTAAAGATAAATATTCCCAGTATCCGGGCAAAAACCAGAAGATCGGTCTCAAAGCTCCGGAAGAGAACAACAAAGAAATCCAAAGCCTGCTCCTTTCGTCAGCCCTGTCAGCTTAATACTGTCTGACTGCTTATCTGATTTATAATATCAAAAATATGCAGCACAAACTCGTTGCAGGCGTTTATCATCATCGGCGCCATAAGCAGCAGCAGAACAACGATAGTCAGCGCCTTCGGAACAAACGTAAGGGTCTGCTCATGGACCTGAGTCGCCGCCTGAAGAATAGCGATAACAAGACCAACAAGCATACTTATCAGCAAAAGAGGCCCGGCAAGCTTTATCGCCAGCACAAGCGCCTCACGGAAAATTTCAAGCACAAGCGCTTCAGTCAGCATAAACTATCACCTCAATGTATTCTTGCCGCATATGACAAGCTAAGTGTTAAAACCGGTAACAAGCGAGCCGATGAGAAGCGTCCAGCCGTCGCAGAGTATAAACAGCAGCAGCTTGAACGGTATTGATACCGTAGTCGGCGGAAGCATCATCATACCCATTGACATCAGAAGCGTTGAAACGATAATATCTATGATAAGGAACGGGATATACAGCAGAAAGCCTATCTCAAATCCGATTTTTATTTCACTTAAAATGAACGCAGGAACAACAGCCACAAAGCTGACTTCCTTCAGGAACTCCTCTTCTGTCTCAGCCTCGATCTCAGTGCCGGTAAGTCCGAGGATAAAGTCCATAGAGTCGTTGCTTGTGTTTTTCAGCATCCATTCTTTAAGGGGAACAGACGCCGCCTGCACCGCCTCAACAGAGGTATACTCGCCGTTTTTATAGGGTACATAAGCGACCTCGTTCATTTCATTCAGAACAGGAGTCATAATAAACAGCGTCAGAAACAGCGCCAGACCTATCATGACCTGATTAGGAGGCGTCTGCTGAACGCCCATGGCATTTCTCAGCAGCGAAAAGGAAATGATTATCCGCGTAAAGCAGGTCAGCATTACCAGTATCGACGGTGCAAGAGAAAGTATCGTTATTAAAATGATAAGGTCGATAGTCGTTGAGCTTTCGTTTATTCCAAACTGCTCCAGCAGATTTTCCGCAGCATCGTCGCCGTCGGTAACAGGCTCGTTATAGGGGAGAGTCCCCGTAGTGACCTCTTCGTCCGGCACAGCCGTATCGGGCATAGTCTGTTCCGTCTGAGGAACGGTAGTTTCAACATTCGGTATCGTGGTCACAATACCCGAGATCGTCTCCTCATCGTCCGGAACGGCAAAAGCAGTCACGGAGGAAACAGAAACAGCCATTGCCGCAGCACAGAGAATACCTGCCGAAGCCTTGACAAGTCTCTTAAAAATCATCATTTTCATTCCGTCCGTCCTCTTTTTTTTCAAGGGTATCCGCACCTGCGTCCGCCCTGTTTCTCTCGGCAAATGCCTTTTTAAGGCTTTGCATAAAACCGCTTTCAGCAGGCGTATCGCCGTTTTCGGGAGGAATAAGATCCTCATCGTCCAGATCGCAGATCTTATTTACAGCGTTGGGAGTTACCCCGATAAGCATCTTTTTGCTTCCCACAGTAACTATCATAAGCTGCTTATCCTGAGCCACACCGACGCACTCAACTATTTTTATCAGACGGTTCTGCATACCAAAACCGCCCGTATGATAACGCTTGTTGAGCCATCTTGCAGCATAAAAGGTCAGAAAAAGCAGACCGATTATTCCCAGCAGCGCACAGATAACGGTAAAAATCTCATCAAACATTTTTTAGCCGAGAACCTTCTGAACAGTCTGAAGGATCCTGTCAGCCTTAAAAGGCTTAACGATAAAGTCGAGAGCGCCAAGCTTGATAGCCTCAACGACCATAGATTCCTGACCCATAGCGGAACACATAACTATTTTAGCGTTAGGGTCTGAAGCCTTGATATCTCTGAGAGCCTCAATGCCTGTCTTGTTGGGCATTGTGATATCCATGATAACAAGGTCGGGCTTTTCGGCAGCATATGTATTGCAGGCGATCTCTCCGTCGGCAGCCTCAAGAATATTTGTATAGCCGTTTTTTGTAAGAGCGTCCTTGATCATCATACGCATGAAAGCCGCGTCATCAACCAGCATGATTTTCTTATCCATAATAATACTCCGTTTCTCCGCCTCGGAAATATTGATTTATTCCTTCGGGAACCGTCGGGCGGAACCGTTTCCCTGATTGATTTTATGTATTTATTCCTTTCCCCCGAGGGTCTCAAGGAATTTTGACTTGATTATTTCGGTGATTCTCACCGCGAAGTTATCATCGATAACAACAACGTCACCCTTTGCAATAAGGTTTCCGTTTACGATAATATCAACAGGAGCGCCTGCCTGACGTTCCAGCTCTATAATAGTACCCTGCGTGAACTCAAGGATCTCCTTGACCTTCTTAACAGCTGAGCCTATCTCAACGGTAACGTTAAGCGGAACGTTCATCAGCAGCTTCAGATTGTCGTTCTGCTCCTGAGTAAGGCTTGAATTCTGATATGAAGCAAAATTCTGAAGCTGAACAGGCTGAATATTAACAGCAGGCTGCTGCGGCATCATATTCTGCATATTCTGCTGAGGATACATTCCCTGCTGCGGATAACCCTGCTGAGGGTACATACCCTGCTGTGGATACATTCCGTACATAGCCGCCATATTCGGATCCGGCATGGGAGCCTGACCCGGCTGACCGAACTGACCGTAAGGCATCTGAGGCATTGCACCGGGCATAGGCTGCTGCATTGGCTGAGCCTGAGGAACAGGCTGAGGTGCAGGAGCGGGAGCAGGCTGTTCTGCCGCAGCGGAACCGCCGCTGAGAAGCTTTTCGATCTCCTCCTGAGAAAGAGTTCCTCCGCCCGATGACGATGCAGGGGCAGGGGACGGCGCAGGTGCAGGTGCAGCCTCCTCGATGCTGTCCATGATATTGTTATATCCAGCCATCATCTTTTCAGCCATTTCCTTGGCAAGGTCAATGGTAAGCACGGATATGAATTCCGAGTTTATAACACCGTCAATGGTAAGGTCGAACTTTACCGTGCAGACATATTCCTGACCTGTAAGCTCGTAAATTTCCTCCTTGACCTGTTCAACGCTTCCGTCCTGAACTATCGCTTCGGGAGTGGAAATATCAACGGTAGTTTCAATGATCTCCGAAAGCGCCGTAGCTGACGCTCCCATCATCTGGTTCATTACCTCGCAAACCGCGGAGATATTCATTTCATCGAACTTGAAATCGTCCGTGACCTCCAGCGGCAGACCCATAAGCTGATTAAGGATAAGCTGAACGTCGTTCTGCTTGAGAATGAGAACGTTCTGTCCCGTAACGCCCTGAGTATATTTTATTCTGACCATTATAGACGGTTCAAGCTCCGGGAATGACAGCTCATTGGATTTAATGATATTGACCTTGGGCGTGGTTATCCAGACCTTAGCAGAAAGCATATTTGAAACTGCGGTCGCAGCCGAACCCATGGTTATATTCATTATTTCGCCGATGGCGTCCATTTCCACATCGCCGAATCCGTCAATGGTAAGTTTATCATCGCTCATTTTTATGACCATTTTCCCGTAGGGAAAATGTCCTCCTCTCTCGATGTTTTGTGGTTTTCACTTGAAATTTTCGGACAACTGAACTTGTTCAGTCATAGTCCTGAAAAACAAAACTCATGTTTGAAAATCAGAGATTTTCAAACTTATATCCTTCCTTTCCGTTCTGCGGATGATCCCGTCAGAGCCGATTACGTCTGCTTGCCCAGATCTTTGTATATATTGTCTATTTTAACAGCTTTCTTTTTATTTTTGATACCAAGCTTACCGTCAAACCACAGATTATCTCCTATTTTAACGGTAACATTGCTGTCGATAGGCATATTAAGCGGAATAACATCGCCCGGCTGCATCGTAAGAACATCGTACAGATCCAGCTTCGTTTCGCACAAAACAGCGTCGATCTTAAGCTCCGAATCCTTGATAGCCTCAAGAAGCGATACCCGTCTTTCTCTTTCCTTTTTGGGGTCGAGCTTTTTGGTGGTCCTTGACCATCTGTCACCGAACTTAGCCATTATCGATTCAAGGTTCATGGCAGGAATACAGAACGTCATGGTATTTTTAACGTCCTTTATCTCCATTTCCAGCACAACGAGAATTACCACCTCATCGGGAGAAATAGACTGCATGACTCTTGCATTTGTTTCTATTGTAGTAATTGTAGGATTAATGTCTATGTAAGTTCCCCAAGGGTCTTTCAGAAGTCCTGCCATCTTGCCCAGTACGTTTGAGAACAGACCCACTTCGATTTCGGTAAAGTCCCTGTTCTGCTCCACATAAGAGCCGCCGCCGCCCATAAGACGGTCCATCATTGAAAAGGCAATGGGGTTAGACACCTGCATGATACAGCTTGTTTCAAGCACATCATCATCGGTGATACCCATATTTATCATTGACATCATAACATAGTCAGGAAGCGCATTGTTGAACTCGTAATAAAGCTGCTCCTCTATCTGAAGAACCTCGACCTTGCAGTAAATTCTCATCAGACCTGTCAGATATGAGGAAAGCACTCTGGAGTAGTTTTCAAAGATACCGTCTATAACTTTAAGCTGTTCCTTAGTGAATTTTTTGGGCATCTTGAAGTCATAGTTCTTTATTTTCTGCTCCTTAGCCTGTTCCTCTATTTCCTCAAAGGCCTTTGAGCCCTCGGACGAGAAGCTGTTCAGCAGTGCGTCTATCTGGCTTTGCGACAATACGTCAGCCATACTTACAACCATTTCCCCGACCGGGAAAATGCACTCCTTTCCGTATGTTTAAAACAACACAGACGTTGTTTGCAGTTATTTGAATTTTGTATCAATTCCCGGACCTTAGAGAAGCAAGCATATCTTCCTTTGAAACGTAAACTCTGTCCGGGTCGGAGCGTCCGTCATCCTCAGGTACAGCTTCATCGGCAGGAGCGTTGCCTCCCGACATTGAGCCGCCGTCAGCGTCGGAATACTGAACAAAATCCTGACCGTATTCCATATTGAACAGCTCCTGTATTACCTCAGGGTCTGTGAAGTCAACATCGTTTCTGATAAACACTATCTCAACACGCCGGTTCTGACGTCTGCCCTCTTCGGTGTCGTTGTCGTCAACAGGACGGTATTTTCCGTATCCCGCCGCAGAGAACTTATCGGGGTCGCAGGCGTCAAGACTCAGCATATAGTTGATAACCGATGTGGCGCGTCCCGAAGAAAGCGTCCATTCGTTAACGTCCGAATTAGCCGCGCCTGCGGTATGACCGCTGACCTTGATGGCGTATATTCTTTCGTTTACGCTTCTGATACCATCGGAAATAATATCAAGAATGTATTTGCCCTCGTCCAGCAGAACATCACTGTCGCCGGCAAAGAAGATATTGTCCCTGAAGCGCATATAAACGCCCGTGTTGGACATTTCAACGCTCACACTGTCCTGTAAATTATTTGTAACAACGACCTCTTTCAGGTACATAAAGAAGTCCTCGAAATCGACTATTTCCTCATAATCCTCAACCTCGGGAACAGTATCGTCATAAACCGCCGTAGGGTCGTTATCGGGGTCAAGTTCTCCGACTATCTGAACTTTGTTATCGGAAATTTTACCCTTGGTAAAAGCCTCGGCAATATACTGCCACTTGCTTGAGTCCATGGAAGACATTGAATACAGCAGAACAAAGAACGTAAGCACCAGAGTTATCATGTCACCGTAGGTGTCCATCCAGCTGCCGCCTTCTTCTTCCTGTGACGGTCGTCTTTTAGCCAAAGCCTGTTCCCCCTTTCGGAATCGGTTTTACGGCACAGCCAAAGCGCACCGTAAATTTTGATTTAATTATTATAACATATATTTGAACAAATTTAAAGCATATTTTTGAAAATTATTTGAAATAACAAAACGGAAATTTCAGTCTGCTTTTAGTAATATTGCACATTAACACAAGCAAAACGCCTGTATATCCGGTTATTGTTATTCCCCGTCGCCCGATGAAGAAGACGACTTTTTGGGCTTGTGTGAAGAAGGAAGCATCATTCTGAGCTTTTCCTCAACATAACGGGGGTTAGCACCCGAAATGATAGCAAGCGTGCCTTCTTCAATTATCTGAAGACACCCCAGGGCTATCTGGTGTGCATCCTGCTGCCG
>JBJESH010000177.1:0-3344 GCA_051882695.1 Oscillospiraceae bacterium
GCTACCCCTATATTTACAGTATCAGAGGTGTGAAGGATATGATAGTTTTTCAAGAAAAAAAATTATGCGAAAACTGTTTTTCGCCAATGTCTTCCGACCGCTGTGAAAGCTGCGGATTTTCGGCGGAGAATTACTCTCCCGACCCGACAGTTCTGGCGGTAGGGTCTATGCTTCAGAACAGATACAAAATAGGCGGCATAATCGGCAAGGGCGGATTCGGAGTTACATATATCGCTTTTGATACAAAGCTGGAGAGACGTATTGCCATTAAAGAATATTTCCCATATGGACTTGCGCTGCGAAGCACTGAAAATATGTCCGTTATGACTACCGGTGACGCGGATGTTTTCAAAAAAGGTGCGGAAAAGTTTTATGATGAAGCACGTCTTATTGCCAAGTTCAACAGCTCGGGAAATATCGTTAACGTTTATGATGTTTTCTATGAAAACGACACGGTTTACTATGCTATGGAGTATCTGCAGGGTCAGACGCTGAAAGCCTATATTGAAAACGGCAACAGGTTAACTTCCGGTCAGGCGGTATACATTGCGGAGGAGATCGCCGGCGCATTGGACGCTGCCCATGAAATGAACGTTCTGCACAGGGATATTTCCCCCGATAATATCATGCTCTGCCCGGACAACAAGGTAAAGCTTATTGATTTCGGTGCGGCAAGGCAGGTCATATCCGAAGGCTCACAAAATATGTCGGTTATTCTTACCCAGGGTTTTGCTCCCTTTGAACAGTATCAGAAAAAGGGAAAGCAGGGTCCGTGGACGGATATTTATTCCCTTGGAGCTTCGCTTTATTACGGTCTGACCGGCGGTGTAATTATTGACGATCCCATGTCACGTTTTGAGGATGACTCGGCATTTCAGGCTAATTCTCACTCTATTGAAGGCGAGATGTGGGAAATTATCAGAAAAGCGGTAATGGTAAGATCCGGTGACAGATATCAAAGTGCCGCAGAGCTGAAGGACGCTCTTGAGGCAATATCTATCCGACCCGAAAAGATCGTTATTCCGAAAGGTGAAGTAAAAGTAAAGGTATCGACGGCAACTGTTACTACGGGTATTGCTTCGGAACAGCAGCCGTCTATGTCAGCTAACCTGTCCTCTCAGATGCAGACAATGCCTGTGAGTCAGTCCTCACAGATGAGGACGATGCCTGTGAGTCAGTCTTCACAGATGAGGACTATGCCTGTAAGCGAAAGCTCTCAAATGCGTACAATGGCTGTAAATGAAGTACAGCAGCTTCAGACAGGAAATTACGAAAGCAATGATAAGCCGAAGAAGAAAAACCGTATTCCAATTATTGCGGGAATAGCTTCGGGGTTTGTTCTGCTTGCGGCGATAATTGTTATTGCAGTGAACAGCGGAAGTAGTGATGAGGACGTTATAACTGCTGATGAAAGTGTTACCGAAACTACGACCGTATCCGAAACGGAAAAAGAAACGGAAAAGGAAACGGAAAAGGAAACGGAAGAGGTAACTACTACCACAACGCCGGCTAAACCCGAAGAGCCCGAAAAGCCGGAAAATACTCCTCCGGAAACCGAAGCAAAGCCTAAGGAAACCGCTCCGTCCCAAAACGGATGGCTGGAGGTTAAGGATAATAATCTCAAGATTTCGTTTGAAATTCCGAACAGCTATGAAAAGCAAAGCGATTCTACCGATACATGGCTCTCTTACCTGGATCAGGATACCGGCTCAGAGATCACGCTCGCCCTTGAAACAGGAGTAAATAATTATCCCATATGTTCCTACAAGGATATGCCGGAGCTTATAGAATATTATCTGGACTCCACCATGAACGGCACGGTCAGCAACATGAGCAGCGATTACACGGTCATTGCCGGCAGAAACGCATGGGCATGTGAATTTTACCTTGACCACAATGGTAACACCTATGACTGTATGTATGTTTTCTGCGATTCCAAAACCGAATACGGCTGCTATGCTTTCTATGTGGACTGTCTAAAGGACGACGAAGAAACCATGGACGCCTGCATTGACTTTTTGAACAGCATTACCATAAACGGCACGCCAAATGAACTCTTTGAGGATTGGGCTGATATTTACCGAGGCAGAATAGGCAACGACTATGGTGAAAACGTGTCTGCCGATATCGGTTTCTTTTACAGCGCGCCCGGGCGTGTCGTTGAGGATGTAGGCAACGGCGCGATCAAAATCAAGAATTCTGACTACGACTTTATAAAAATTTTTGTCACCTCCCAATCCTTGGAGGAATATTGCGATATAGTTGGTTATGACAAACGTGATATTATAACAGAAACGTTTGGTAATAATACGATCGATTACTATATAGCCGATTCTTCTTTTGGGAATAAGTGGTACTATATCTTTTCAATGAAAATCGGCAGTAATTATATCCGTATTGCGATCAACACCAATGACGAGGATCTGACCTGGACGTTGGAAAACAATATCTTGCCCTCAATACACGCTTATGATTAAGGAGTGTCTATAATGGAAACTGAAAAAAAACTGTGTGAAAACTGCTTTTCTCCCATGTCTTCCGACTGTTGCGAAAGCTGCGGATTTTCGGCGGAGGCTTACTCTCCCGACCCGACAGTTCTGGCGGTGGGATCTGTGCTTCAGAACAGATACAAAATAGGCGGTATAATCGGCAAAGGCGGCTTTGGAGTTACATATATCGCCTTTGACACAAAGCTGGAGAGACGTATTGCCGTTAAAGAATATTTCCCGTACGGACTTGCGCTGCGGAGTACCGAAGATATGTCAGTTATGACTACCGGTGACGCGGATGTTTTCAAAAAAGGTGCGGAAAAGTTTTATGATGAAGCACGTCTTATTGCCAAGTTCAACAGCTCGGGAAATATCGTTAACGTTTATGATGTTTTCTATGAAAACGACACGGTTTACTATGCTATGGAATATCTCAGGGGTCAGACGCTGAAGTCCTACGTTGAAAGCAGCGGAAAGCTTACTCCCGGTCAGGCGGTCTATATTGCGGGAGAGATCGCCGACGCTCTGAGCATTGCTCATAAAATGAATGTTATACACAGAGATATTTCGCCGGATAACATCATGCTCTGTCCGGACAACAAGATAAAGCTCATTGATTTCGGTGCGGCAAGGCAGGTGGTTTCGGAAAGCTCACAGAGTCTTTCGGTTATCCTTACACAAGGCTTTGCTCCTCTTGAGCAATATCAGAAAAAGGGAAAGCAGGGTCCGTGGACGGATATTTATTCACTTGGAGCTTCGCTTTATTACGGTCTGACAGGGGTAATTATTGACGATCCCATGTCAAGGTTTGAGGATGACTCGGTGCTTGAATCAAATCCGTACTCCATTGACAGC
>JBJESH010000178.1:0-12019 GCA_051882695.1 Oscillospiraceae bacterium
GTTTCTGCGGAAAAAGCTTCTTGCGGAGCTTGACCTTCCGGAGCTTATGACTACAACGGGAATAATCGACATACTTAATACGCTGATGACAAGGCAGGAGTTCTTCGCTCTTGCGGAAAAAATTAACGGCGGAGAGGAGAAAACAGAGTAAAATATGGTATTTTCAAGTCTGACATTTTTATACTATTTTCTGCCTGCGGTGCTGATAGTATATATTATGCTCCCCAACAGGATAACCGTATCGGGGATAAGGATAAAAGGAAACCCGTTTGTAATTCCTGCAAGGAATCTGCTTATTCTTCTTACGGGATTTTTCTTCTATGCTTGGGGCGAGCCGTTTTATGTTATCATAATGTTTATTTCAACGCTGATAGATTACACAGCAGGGCGGCTTATGAACAAATATGACGATAATCAGAAAATACGGACGGTATGTCTTATCGTTTCGGTATGTATGAATATCGGATTACTGGCGGTGTTTAAGTACAGTGATTTTATTTTTGACAGTATCAACGGACTTTTCGGCACGGATATAACCAATCCCGTTATTCTTGTAAACCGTGCAGTAAATGATAATATCTATAATTTCGGGCTAAGTGAGGACAGAGTGGCGCTGCCTATAGGTATTTCGTTCTATACGTTCCAGTCAATGTCATATACCATTGATCTGTATCTGAGAAAGATAAAGGTACAGAAAAGCCTTATCGGTTTTACATCGTATGTAACGCTTTTTCCGCAGATAGTAGCCGGACCTATTGTGCGCTATGAGGATGTTGCTGCCGAAATCGAAGAACGTACCGTAAACATCAACAAAATAAGCGAGGGCATTGGAAAATTCGTCAAGGGACTTGCAAAAAAAGTCCTTCTGGCAAACAATATCGGTATGGTCTGGTCGCAGATAAAGGCTATGGATTACAGTGAAATAAGTGCTGCTACCGCATGGATAGGTATTCTGGCGTTTACATTCCAGATATATTTTGACTTTTCGGGATATTCGGATATGGCTGTCGGACTTGGCAAAATGCTTGGATTTAACTTTCCACAGAACTTTGACCATCCGTATATGTCAAAAAGCATCAGCGAATTCTGGCGCAGATGGCATATTACTCTCGGAACGTGGTTCAGGGAGTATGTATATATACCTCTGGGCGGCAACCGCAAGGGCATGGGCAAGACATTACGCAATTTGCTTATTGTATGGGGACTTACAGGCTTATGGCATGGTGCAAGCTGGAATTTTATCCTTTGGGGACTTTATTTTGGCATACTGATAATAATTGAACGTCTCGGCTGGGGCAAGATACTTGAAAAGCTTCCGACGGCGGTAAGTACACTGTATACGTTCCTGCTGGTCGTTTTCGGATGGGTGCTTTTCGACACGAACTCTCTTTCCGACGCAGGAAGGTATTTCGGGGCGATGTTCGGTGCAAACGGTATTTTTACCGACGGAACAGCTTCATATATGTTCGTCTCGAATATTGTAATATTTGCTTTGTGCATTTTTGCTTCGACCGATTGGTTTGCTGTTCTCGTGGAAAAGTTAAAGCAGAAAAAGGAAAAGCTTGTGACCTATTCCGTTCCCGTGCTTATGGCGGCGGTGCTGCTGCTGTGTACGGCATATCTTGTGGACGCGACCTATAACCCGTTCCTGTATTTCAGATTTTAAAGGAGGGAGGAGCACATGAAAAAGAAATTTAACGTTGTAAATCTTATTACCTGCATTGTTTTCTTTGCTATACTCGTTGCTTTTCCCGTTATAACTATGTTCACGCCGAAGAAAAGCTTTTCGGACATTGAAAACAGGACGCTTCAGTCGATGCCTAAGGCTTCGGCAAAAACGGTTTTAGACAGAAGCTATATGAACAAGCTTGAAACCTATATTTCAGACCATTTTGCAGGCAGAACAGGCTGGATAAAGGCAAAAACCGTTCTGGAAACCTCAATGGGAAAGAATGAGCGCAACGGGATATATATACTGAAAAACCGTCTTGTTGAGAAAATCGGCGAGCCGGATTACACCTCGATCGACAAGAGCATTGACGCTGTAAACAAGTTTGCGGAGGAAAATGACGTTCCCGTGTTTTTTATGCTTGTGCCTACGTCGGCTGAAATTTACGGAGACGAGCTCCCCGAAAATGCTCCGAATGTTAATCAGCGGGAGCTGATAAACTATGCTTACGGCGGATTGGGCAAAAATGTTACTAATCTTGACGTTTATCCGACTATGCTTTCAAACAAGCATAAGTATATTTACTACCGCACAGACCATCACTGGACGACCTACGGTGCATATCTGGCTTATGCCGCAGCAGGCAAAAAGATGGACTACACGCCGTACAGCGAGGGTATGTATGACATTGAACACGCTTCGGACGAATTTCAGGGAACATTCTATTCAAAGGCGCTTTATGACAAAATTGAAAAGGACGTAATTGATATTTATCATTATTCAGGCGGAGAAAGCGTGAGAGAGGTTCTTGTTACATCGGAATTCGGCAAAGAGCCTGTAAGCTATGACAGTATGTATTTCCGCGAATATCTTGATGTAAAGGACAAATATTCCACATTTCTCGGTACAAATCAGCCTGTTGTAACGATAAAGTCGGATAACGACGGCGGAAAGCTGCTTATAATAAAGGATTCATATGCGCATTGCTATGTGCCGTTTCTGACCCAGCATTATTCTGAAATAACCCTTGTTGATCTGCGGTATATTCAGATGTCCTACAAGGAGCTGATAGACCCGTCGGATTACGATCAGGTCCTGTTCCTGTATAATGCCTCGTCCTTTATGAGCGACACTAATCTGCGCAAGCTTGCTTACGGGTGATATTAGGGAAGTAATGTAGCCATTTCCAGCAAACTGCATAAACTGAATTAACGGGCAATATCGGTTTATGCGGCGGAAGTGGTATACGGTAATGCTGTATACCCGTAGGGGAGCTTCGGCATAAAGCGTATTCTGCATATGCCTGTATATTATAGATCCGGTCAAATGTCATCTTTTTGGCATTTGACCTTGATTTTTTTGCGGAGATATTATATAATATAATGTGGCATACTTTTTTTGCGAAATTATTTGCAGTTCGGAGGAGCTTTTGTGGAAAATATTGCTTCAGCTTCAATTTTAAGTGCAGATTTCTGTAATCTCGGCAGAGATATTAAAAAAGCCGAGGAGGCAGGCTGTCGGTATATTCATTTTGACGTTATGGACGGGGTGTTCGTCTCGAATATCAGCTACGGAATACCTATTTTAAAGGCTGTTTCAAAGGTCGTTAAGGGGACTCTTGACGTTCACCTTATGATAATCGACCCGATAAAGTATGTTAAGGATTTTGCCTCAAACGGTGCGGATATCATTACTTTTCATGCCGAATCGGAGTCTGATATTGCGGAAACGATAAAGGAGATCCATTCCTGCGGAAAAAAAGCCGGTCTTGCAATAAAGCCGGGTACGCCTGCTTCGGCAGTTGAGCCTTATCTCGGTTCGCTGGATATGGTTCTGGTCATGACTGTTGAACCGGGATTCGGCGGTCAGGGGTTCATTCACAGCACTCTTGATAAGATCGCTGAGGTTAAGTCTATGATAGAAAGAAAAGGACTTGATGTTCCGATACAGGTTGACGGAGGCATAAACGGGGAGACTGCGGAGCTTGTAAAAAAGGCAGGTGCAGAGATACTTGTTGCAGGTTCGTATCTGTTCGGTGCCGACGATATGAGTGCCGCTGCGGACAAGCTTATATGCAGAAATTGAGACGGGGGAGCATTAAGGTCTGATGGTTTCTAACAAAAAATCTGAATTTGAAATAATGACGGATATGCTCATTGTGCTGATTGTGATGAGCGCTGTTGCAGTATATTATTATGGTCTGAGGGCTTTGGCGGTGCTGATTGTTACTGTGTCGGTATGCTGTCTGACGGATATTATCTGTCTGAAGCTCAGAAAGAAGAAAATTGATATAAAGGACCTTTCTTCACTTATTACGGGGCTTACTCTCGGACTTATGATGCCGGCTTCTGCGCCATATTATGCGGCGGTGACGGCGGCGGTTTTCGCAACAGTTGCTGCCAAGCACGCTTTCGGCGGACGGAGCTGCGAGATATTCAATGGGGCTGCGGCAGGCTTTTTGTTTTCTGCGCTTTGCTTTCCCGATGGTATGCTTACATATCCCAAGGTGTTTTCGGAGCTGCCGTTTTCATCTGTTGTTTCTGCGGATATGCTTTCACAGTCGATGACGAAAACATTTCTTCTTACAGGAACTTCGTCTGTTTTTCTTATTGATGTTCTGACAGGAAAATTCCTTGGACCTATGGGAACGGGAATTGTTATCCTGCTTGTTGTAGCTGCAGTGTTCCTTATGTTCAGACGCTCGGTTTCGGCAATAACTTTTTTTACCGAATTTGCTGTTACGGGAATTTATGCGCTGATACACTATGATTTTAATTTAATGTCGGTGCTGTATTTCTTTTCAAGCGGAATGCTGCTTTTCGGAATGATCTTTCTTTCATGCGATTACAGTGTAATACCTAAAACGAGAAGCTCCCGTTTTATATACGGACTTGTAACGGCGGTCTGCGTGATAATTTTTCATTTTTATTCTGGAATAGAAAATGCCGTTATTTACGCTGTTATAATTGCTTCTCCGATCGGGATAGAGCTTGACCGGCGGGCGCTTTCCTTTGCGGATATGCTTAAAGGAAAACGCCGTATATTCAAACGGGCAAGCAAGCCTCTGAAGAATATTAATGAAACTTTGGAAATCCTTGAAAAAAATGAACAGGAGTAATTATTGTGAATGGTGACAACAGCTGTAAAAGCATTATCAAAAATGCACTTTTAGATAAAAATCCCCTATTTGTCAGCGGAATGGTCATTGCTCCGGTTATCGTTATGGCGGATAGCTTTAACGACGCAATTACGCTGGTTACGGCATTTTCGCTGCTGACTTTCTTTACTCTTCTGGTATCGTCGTTTATTCCCAAAAGTATTGTTTATACAGTAAGGATCATTCTGTATACTCTTATCGGTGCGTTGGTTTATGTTCCTCTGGCAATTCTTTTAAGATACTTTATGCCTGAGGGTGTTGAGGCGCTTGGGATCTTCTTTCCGCTTTTTATAACCAGCAGCTTTATTATTTCCCGTTCTGAATCTATTTTTTTCCGTGAATCAAAGGGGAAAATGCTTCTGGATATTGTTTTCTGCATAATCGGATACGACGCGGCGGTACTGCTTTTTGCTGTTATCAGAGAGATATTTGCTACCGGAACGGCAGGCGGAAATATCATAGGTATGCCTATCGTTTTTTCGGCTTTTGAAAATCCTTTCGGCGGCTTTATTCTTCTCGGTTTTATTGCGGCGCTGTTCCGCAGTATACTGCTGTTCATCAAGAAAGTAAGGAATACAAACAACTGATTATATTAAGCTTTAAGGAGCTGTTATTTTGGAACTTTTGAAAAATATAATGATAACGGCGTTCATTGCGGTGTTTGCCGAAAATACGATATTTTCAAGAGCGCTTGGAACAAGTACGCTTATTGTAGTTGCAAGAAACAGAAAAAATCTTGTAGGTTTTGGTTTAAGTGTAACTTATATTACTGCTGTCATAAGCGTACTGACTTACTTTGCGGACAAGGCTTTAAATGCAAATGAAACGGGTTATATTTACACTCCGCTTGTATATATAGCAATTCTCGGTGCAGTTTATGTAATAACGCTGCTTTGTCTTTGGAGGTTCGCTCCCGTTATTTTTGGAAGAATGAAAAAATACATTCATATTTCCGCATTTAACTGCGCGGTGCTCGGCTCGATGTTCCTTATTTCAAAATATTGCGTTACTCTGGCGGATTATTTTATTCACGGGCTTGGGATCGGACTGGGCTTTGTTCTGGCGGTTTATCTTACTGCTATTGTATACGACAGGATATATTCCGAAAAAGCGCCTTATGCTTTCAGAGGATATCCGCTTATGCTCATATATATCGGGATCCTCAGCATGGCGTTCTGGGGACTTTCGGGACATACGTTAAATTATTGATTGAAAGGGTGGTCGAGCTGTGGCAAATCGCGGCGGAAGAAGGGTTTACCGGACAAGTACTAATTATCGTAAAAAGAAAACACAGAAGGCCGTTAAGGTCATTCTGCTTATAATATTTCTTGCCGCTCTGGTTTTTGTAGGCTATAGCATAGGACAGCCTATTTACGAATATATTGCGGACAGAAATGGTACTGAGACTGCTGAAGAGAATACAAGACCCTGGACTCCTCCTGTTCAGACGGAAGAGAACAGCGATATTTCCGAAACGGCGCAGGAGGAGACATCCGTTACTGAAAAGGAAGAGGAAAAAATACTGGCTGCTGCAAGCTTTTCTGCATTTCAGCTTCCTGCGGACGCACTTTCCTCTGCCGAAAAGCTTAATGCCGCTCTGAGCAATGCAAAGGGAAGCGGCTATACTGCGGTAATGGTAACTCTTAAAGCAGAGGGCGGAAAAATTTATTACAGCACAGCTTCACAGATGGCTATGAGTGCTGAGGATGCGGTTTCGGGCACTATGTATGCGGGGCAGATAGCAAGCATGATAAAGCAGGCAGGATTTATTCCTGTTGCAGAGGTCAACCTTCTGGAGGATCACAACCGTTACGGTGAAGAGAAATCAGGCTCTTACCGTTTTGCTGATGATAATTCAACATGGCTTGACAATTCTGTTGCAAATGGCGGAAAGCCGTGGCTTTCTCCATTTGATACCGATACACAGGGCTTTGCGGAGTTCCTTTCAAACGAGATATCCGGTGCAGGCTTTGAGTATATTGTTTTTGACGGAGTGGTATTCCCTGCGTTCAGAAATTCAGATCTTAACTATATCGGAGATATTGTGAAGTCTGCGGACAGATACAAGGCGCTTGTGAGCATTGCGGATATTGCAGCTAAGGCTGCCGAAGCAAACGGTTCGGCGGCAGCTGTGAGAATTTCCGCAGGAGATATTCTTAAAGGCACGGCTGAGGTGTTCAAGCCGTCGGAGCTGACTGTGAGAATTATATGCGTTGAGTATTTCCCGAATGAAATTGAAAAGACGGCGCTTATCAACGGCAAGGAAACAGATCTGTCGGCTCTTACGGCAAAGGAAAAGGCTCAGACTGTTTTTGACGAGGTAAAAAGGCTTGCCGGCGAGGATATGAAAATTATTCCCGTGATAAGGCAGAATGATTTTTCACAGGAGGACTTCAATGAAGTCATATCTGCGCTCATTGACGGCGGCTGTGACTCATATGTTATTGTGTAAATCATGTGAAAGAAAAATTACAATTTGAAGCTAAAAATTACAATTCGCCTTTTTCACTTAACAAAGGAATTTTTGTGTGATATAATTTTGGTAATCTGATCTATGGAGGAAAAGCATGGCAATAAACGAAAATAATTCGGCTGAACGGTTCGCCGAGCCGCCGAAGAAAAAAAGAAGAAAGAAAAGAAAGGTCAATCCCATAAAGAGAACTCTTGCGGTAATTGGTACTACAATTCTTTCTTTGGTACTTATTGTAATTATTACTGCGTCAATTATTGCTGCGGCGCTGACGGTTTACGTTTTGCAGTTCGTTGACCAGGATCAGGTGGATATTTCGCTTTCCGACCTTGATCTTGACTACACTACATTTATCTACGGATATGACGAGAATGGCGCTCTTGTTGAGCTTGCAAGCATCAGCAGAAACGCTGACAGAATACCTGTAAGCATTGATAAGATTCCTCAGCACGTTCAGGACGCTTTTGTTTATACCGAGGATGAGCGTTTCTATGAACACGCAGGTGTTGACTGGAAGCGTACCTTTACCGCTTTCCTTAACGAATTTCTGAGCTTTCTCGGCTCCCGTCAGGGCGGTTCGACTATCACTCAGCAGTTGGTAAAGAATGTTACGGGCGATGACAATCCCGACTGGGACAGAAAAATGCGTGAGATATTCCGTGCTGCTCAGCTTGAGAAATACTGTACGAAAACCGACATTCTCGAGGCATATCTGAACTATATCGGCTTCGGCGGAAGTGCTGCCGGTATTCAGGCTGCTTCGCTGAAATATTTCGGCAAGGACGTTTCTGAGCTTACCATTGCCGAGGGTGCTTGTCTTGCGGCTATTCCGAAATCGCCTGAGGTAATGAATCCTTTTGCCAAAGGTATGGTGGACGAGGAAACAGGCGAATTTAAAACCGGCAAGGAGCTTAACCTTGAACGTCAGAAAACTGTTCTCTGGCTTATGTATAAGAACGCCTGCATTTCACAGAGAGAATATGAGGCGGCAATCGAAGAAGAAATTGTTTTCAGAGACCCTAACGCTAAGACGGACGATAATCAGGGAAGCGATATACAGGACTGGTTTGTTGATATGGTAATTTACGACGTAATTACCGATTTTCAGGAGCTTTACGGAATTGACCAGGACGAGGCGAGCGATAAGCTTTATAACGGCGGTTATGAGATCTATACTACTGTTGATATTGAAATGCAGAGAGCTGTTGAGGAAAAGTACAAGGATTACTCAACTTTCTCGGAAACTGTTCTTGCCGATCCGCCTGAGTCTGCATTCATCTGTATGGACTATACGGGCAACATCAAGGCTGTTGTCGGTGCGATAGGTGAAAAATCAGGCTCTAATATCTGGAATAATGCTACACGTTCAAAACGTTCTCCCGGTTCATGTATCAAGCCTATAACTTCTTACGGCTACGGTCTGGAAAACGACTTTTTCACATGGTCTACGGTGTTTATCAACAAGCCGCTTGATACCGAAATTATTGACGAGGAAACGGGTCTGCCCCGTAAGTGGCCTTATAACTATAATTCCAAGACATGGGATTACGGCGGATATTTCACGTTCCAGGCACTTCAGCGTTCACTGAATACTGTTCCTGCACAGCTTATAGAGCAGGAAACTCCGCAGGAGGTTTTTGAATTTTTGCAGAACCGTTTGCAGATATCTACACTTGTTGCCGATGACGCAAATATTGCACCGCTTTCCGTTGGTGCGCTTACCGAGGGTCTTACTCTCAAGGAGCTTGTTGCGGCCTATCAGATATTCGGTAATGGAGGAAAGTATTATTCTCCTACTTCATATACCAAGGTCGTTGATTCAAAGGGCAAGATAGTTCTCCAGCACAAATACACGCCTATTCAGGCGATAAGCAGCGATACTGCTTATATCATGAACAAGCTTATGCAGACTGTTATCGAGGGTCCTAACGGTACGGGCCGCGCCGCAAAGCTTGTTAACACTCCGCTGGTTGGCAAGACGGGTACTTCTCAGGACTGGCATGACCTTTCCTTTGTTGGCTGTACTCCCGATTATGTCAGCGGTGTCTGGTACGGTTATCTTACTCCGAAGCAGATACCTACGGGAACGTATTACAGCTCATCTCAGGTTTGGAAAAATGTTTTCGGTGATATTGCCGAGGCTGAGGAGGGCAAGGAATTTCCGGAATGTCCTGATGTTCAGGAGTATTATTACTGTACAAAGACCGGTCTGCTTGCAAGTGCAAAGTGTCCGACAGGTTCTGTGGGATATTATAAGAAGAGCAATATTCCCGAAATGTGTTCGGGTGTGCATCAGTCCGACAAGGAAGAAGAAAAGAAGAAAACTACCGATAATAATGATTAAGGAATTGGGTATATGAATTTGTTGAGAATGGCGTGTCCGTGCCATTTCGGACTGGAAAACGTACTGAAATTTGAGGTTACGAAAATTGGCGGACGGGACATAACCGTATCGGACGGAAAGGTGGCTTTTTCCGGAGATTTTTCGACTCTTGCAAAGGCTAATCTGTGGCTTGCAACTGCGGAAAGAGTTCTTGTTCAGCTTGCAGAATTTGACGCTGTTACCTTTGAAGAGCTTTTTCAGGGCACGAAAAATATACCCTTTGAGGATTTTATCGGAGCGACTGACAGATTTCCGGTGAAAGGGTATTCGCTGAATTCGGAGCTGCACAGCGTTCCGGATTGTCAGTCTATAATAAAAAAAGCTGCTGTGGAGCGGCTAAAAGGCACATACGGTATAAGCTGGTTTGAAGAAACGGGCGCGCTGTTTCAGATACAGTTCAGCATTCTGAAAAATCATGTTACGATATATCTTGACAGCTCCGGGGCAGGGCTTCACAAGAGAGGCTACCGGAGAAATTCCAATGCAGCGCCTATTAAGGAAACTCTTGCGGCAGGGATAGTTGATCTTGCTCATATAAGGGGGGACAGCATTGTCTGCGACCCGTTCTGCGGAAGCGGTACTATACTTATTGAGGCGGCATACAAGGCGCTGAACATTGCGCCGGGTCTGAAACGAAGATTTGCCGCAGACTCATGGGGAGTCATTCCGCAGGCAATATGGACTGCCGAACGTCAGAATGCTCTTGAAGCTATCAGAAAGGACACTGACTTTTTTGCTTACGGCTATGACATTGACCCTGAATGTGTGGCTCTTACGCAGGAAAACTGCCGAAAGGCAGGCATTCAGAAACGTGTTCAGGTAAAGCAGGCGGACGTTCGGGATCATGTCAACGAGGATAATGTTATTACTGTGTGCAATCCGCCTTACGGTGAGCGCTTGCTTGAATTAAAGGAAGCGGAAAAGCTTTATGCGGTAATGGGGGAGCGCTTCAAAGCTGACAGGGAACATCCCTGCTTTATAATTTCGCCTCACGAGGAATTTGAGAAGATATTCGGCAAAAAGGCGGACAAGCGCCGCAAGCTTTACAACGGTATGCTGAAATGCCAGCTTTATATGTATTTCAGGTAAGTCCTTGACAATATGTTAAAATAATGATATACTAATTGAGTGTTAATAACAGACAGTTCGTTTGTGCCATCCTGTCTCTAAACAAAACCAGGACATCTTATCTTGTGATCAGTACAGGTGCGGAGTCTTGCGGCTTTGCGCCTGTTTTTATTTGGAGGAATTTTTATGTATACGCTGAAAACCGAGGCGGCTTTTGACAGCGCACATTTTTTAAGCGGATATGAGGGGAAATGCAGCAATCTTCACGGTCACCGCTGGACTGTTGCTGCGGAAATTAAAAGCGATAAGCTTGTTCCCGATGGACAGCTTAGGGGCATGATAGTTGATTTCGGAGACATCAAGCGCGATCTTAAAGCTCTTGCGGATGGCTACGACCATGCTTTTATTTATGAAAACGGGACGCTGAAGGATAATACTGTTGCGGCGCTTATGGAAGAGGGATTTCGCCTTATTACGGTGAATTTTCGTCCAACGGCGGAAAATTTTGCGAAATTTTTTTATGACTGTCTGACCGAAAAGGGTTATGATGTAAAGTGCGTGACGGTATATGAGACTCCAAACAACTGTGCAAGCTATTCGGAGGAATAAAATGGAATACAAGGTAGTTGAAAAATTTACAAGCATTAACGGAGAGGGAGTTCGTGCAGGTCAGCTTGCGGTATTTATACGCTTCAAGGGCTGCAATCTGAATTGTTCCTACTGCGACACAAAATGGGCAAATGAACAGGATGCGCCTTTTACTGTTATGAATGAGGACGATATCTGCAAGTATATTGACGGTACGGGTATAAAAAACGTTACCCTGACCGGAGGAGAGCCGCTTATTCAGCCGAATATCGAAGCGCTTATATCACGGCTTTGCGAAAGCGGAAAGCATATTGTTGAGATTGAGACAAACGGGGCGGCGGATATTGCACCAATTGTAAAAAATGCGGAGAAAAATCTCACGCTGACTATGGACTACAAGCTGCCCTCAAGCGGCATGGAAAGGTTTATGAATCTGCGCAATTTTGAGTATCTGCGCGGCTGCGACACGGTGAAATTTGTGTCGGGCACAAGGGAAGATCTGCTCCGTGCGGCGGAGGTCATTAACGAATACAAGCTTACCGAAAGGTGCGCGGTGTATCTGAGTCCCGTTTTCGGGGGAATTGCCCCTGCGGAAATGGTAGAGTTTATGCTGGAGCGCAATCTCAATAATGTGAATTTGCAGCTTCAGCTTCACAAATATATCTGGGACCCCGATAAGAGAGG
>JBJESH010000178.1:12119-13678 GCA_051882695.1 Oscillospiraceae bacterium
ATGTGAATTTGCAGCTTCAGCTTCACAAATATATCTGGGACCCCGATAAGAGAGGTGTTTGATTTGGATAAAATAGATTATGCGGCAATTGAAGAGCATATCCGCGGAATTCTGAAGGCTCTCGGCGACGACCCCGACCGTGAGGGACTTCGGGAGACTCCTGCCCGTGTTGCGAAGATGTACGGCGAGGTTTTCGAGGGTATGAACTACACGAACCGTGAAATTGCCGAGATGTTTGACAAGTCATTTGAGGACGGTTTCTCCGAAAATAAAAATGATATTGTTGTGGTAAAGGATATTGAGGTGTTTTCCTACTGTGAGCATCACATGGCGTTGATGTATGACATGAAGGTGACGGTTGCGTATATCCCAAACGGCAAGGTGCTGGGACTTTCCAAGATTGCCCGAATTGCCGATATGGCGGCGAAGCGCTTGCAATTGCAGGAACGGATAGGCTCAGATATTGCGGAGATAATGCAGATAGCAAGCGGTTCGCAGGATGTAGCTGTATTTATTGAGGCAAACCACAGCTGTATGACTGCGAGGGGTATAAAAAAGCCGTCGGCAAAGACGGTTTCCTCTACTTTGCGGGGACGTTTTGAGACCGACCCTGCCATGCAGAACAGGCTGTTTATGCAGATGGGACGTTAAGCTATGGTAATTTTGATTTCCGGCTGTTCCCACACGGGCAAAACCCTGCTGGCTCAACGGCTTCTTGAAAAGTACAAGTTCCCGTATCTCTCTATAGACCACCTTAAAATGGGACTTATCAGAAGCGGTCAGACAAAGCTTACTCCCGAGGACGATAAAGAGCTTACGCCTTATTTGTGGGGTATTGTAAAGGAAATTGTAAAAACTGCGGTGGAGAATGAGCAGAACCTTATTATCGAGGGGTGTTACATTCCCTTTGACTGGAAAAAGGATTTTGACGAAAGCTATCTGCGGCATATAAAGTACCGTTGTCTTATCATGACAGAAAGCTATATCCGCAGGAATTTTGCGGATATTAAAAATTATGCAAACGTTATTGAACAGCGGCTTGAGGACGAATGGCTCAATGCGGAAGAATTGATTGCGGAGAATACCGAAAATCTGGAAATGTGCAGGAAGTACGGCTGTGAATATATTCTGATCGATGATAATTATGAAATTGATTTGCAAAGGAGTTTACTATGAAAGCACTTGTTTTATTCAGCGGAGGCGTGGACAGCACCACCTGTCTTGCTATGGCGGTAAAAAGATACGGTGCGGAGAACGTTGTGGCGCTTTCCGTTTCCTACGGTCAGAAGCACACAAAGGAAATTGAAGCTTCGGACGCTGTGGCAAACCATTACGGTGTGGAGCATATCAAGCTTGAT
Source organism: Oscillospiraceae bacterium (assembly GCA_051882695.1). Classification (GTDB taxonomy): domain Bacteria; phylum Bacillota; class Clostridia; order Oscillospirales; family Ruminococcaceae; genus RGIG8773. Next base: position 13,478 of record JBJESH010000178.1, read on the forward strand.
CTGGGACTTATCTTTCGGTATAGCAACTGCTCGCTGCTTTCACATTCAAGCGAGGAGATACCTCATGAAAGCTATGCAAAGCAGCTTGAAAAGACGGATGGTACGCCTGTTTCGACTTATGTTCCGTTCAGAAACGGTCTGTTTATTGCAGCGGCGGCAAGTGTTGCACTTTCAAAGGAGTGCAGTGTGATACTTTACGGC
>JBJESH010000179.1:0-13654 GCA_051882695.1 Oscillospiraceae bacterium
TATATCCCCACGTTTCACATTCACTTTGTAAAAGTATAGTTTCAATGGCTGTAGGTATCGCCGCAAAAGAAAAATATATTTCCGTCAACGAGAAAATTTCGGATATTTTTCACGATGAAATGCCTGCGCTTCCCAACGAGCTTATGAAAAAAATTACCGTAAGACATCTGCTTACCATGTCAAGCGGAGTCAGATTCAATGAAGCCTCCGCCGTTATAAGCAAAAGCTGGATAAAAGGCTTTTTGTCGTCCGATGTACTTTTCGAGCCGGGCAGTGATTTTATGTACAACAGCCTGAATACTTATATGCTTTCCGCAGCAATATGCAGGCGCACCGGTATCTCGCTTTCCGAATACCTGAACAGACGGCTTTTCGGCCCTATGGGTATAGATGATTTTTACTGGGAAAAATGTCCCGATGACATCGAAAAAGGCGGCTGGGGACTGTATATGAACATTTACGATTATGCAAAGCTTGGACTTCTTTATCTTAAAGGCGGCGTATGGAACGGCGTAAGACTCGTACCTGCCGAATGGGTCACGGAATCTGTTTCAAGACAGATAGCAAAGCCCAACAGTCCATGCTATGACGGCTACGGATATCAGATATGGCTTGCTCACAGAAACAACGGATACGTTTTTAACGGAATGTTCGGTCAGAATGTTTTTGTTTTCCCGAAGCGTGATATAGTCATCGCAATGACTGCCGGAAGCTCCAACCTTTTCCCAAAATGCAGGGCGATGAAGATCATCGAAGAATTCATAGAAAACGGCGCAAATTTCAGCACATCTCCAATAAAGGACTTTCGTTACGCAAATGCCGCAGCGCTGCGCACCTCCCTTGCAGACGCACGTTTCGGCGAGCCTCTTGAAATAAAGGGCAGACAGAGCTTCTTTTCCCGTCTGCGGCAAAGCCTTTCACGGATAAGGACAGATACGCTTATTCCCGAAGCAGCTGAAATGCTTGACGGTATAACTATTGCCTTTGAAAAAAACAGCGCAGGACTTATTCCCGTGCTTATCCGTATAATGGACGGGATTTCCGAACAGGGCATCAGTCAGGTCTCCTTCGCAGTAAAAAGCGGCAGATTTGTTTTGCGTATTGAAGAAAGCGGAACGTCCGTCTATGTTCCCGTCAGCTTTACAAAGGAGCCTGCTTATTTTGACCTTGAACTCGGCGGCAGCAGCTTTCACCTCGGTTCTGTGGGAAGCTTTATTTCCGATGAGGACGGCTTTCCCGTGCTTAAAATCATGCTGTGCTTTGTTGAGACTTCTTATACAAAAATACTGAAATTTATTTTCGGAGCAGACGGCATAATACTGAAGCTGAGGGAAAGTCCCCAGCTTTACAGCGCTCTTGACGAAGCGGCAGGAATGATAATGCCCTCCCTCAAAGACAGCACAAAGAAAACCGTTGAGGCAATACTTGAAACTGATATTGCCGAATACAAATTAAAAAGCTTTCTTGAGCCGACAATAAAGGGAACGCTTAAAACGTATTAAAAACGCTTGCCAAATCTGCGGATATATGGTATAATGATTCAAACATTTACCGACAGGAGGAATTGCCGTGTCGATCCGCGAATCGGGTGAGGATTACCTTGAAACCATACTTATCCTGCATAAGAAAACAGGCTTTGTCCGTTCAATTGATATTGCAAACGAGCTCGGATATTCAAAGCCGAGTATAAGCCGCGCTGTGGGTATTCTTAAATCTGACGGCTATATAAATGTTGAAAGAAGCGGTCAGATAGTGCTTACCGAAAGCGGAAAGCTCAAGGCAGAACAGATTTATGACCGCCACCTTATGCTGAGAAGATTTTTGTCGGAAATTCTCGGAGTATCGGCGGAAAATTCCGAACAGGACGCCTGCCGCATAGAACATATCCTCAGCGAGGAAACATACTCAAAGCTGAAAAAATTTATTGAAAATTACAAATAAATCAAAGCCGTTTTTGATGCTTGCGTCAGAAGCGGCTTTTGCTTTTAAATTTATTTCCTGCATAACCTGTAGTATTTTTGTGCATAATTTTTACAGCAAACTGTTAAAGAAAATTGTAGCGAATGCCTATTGACAATTTGACATTTTGCGTGTAATATGGTATATGGCGTAAATTTGGAATTATCAAATTATGTTAAGCTTATGTTAAATTATTTTTACAATTTACCGAAAAGGAATGCTGCTGTATGAGAAAAACAAAAATTGTATGCACCGTAGGACCCGCTACCGACGATGACAGCATACTGCGCGAAATGATGCTTGCAGGCATGAATGTCGCAAGATTCAACTTCTCCCACGGGGACTATGAAATGCACAAGCGCCGCTTCGAGCAGGTAGTCAGACTCCGCGAGGAGCTTGGACTTCCCGTTGCAACAATGCTTGATACGAAGGGTCCCGAGATACGTCTGGGAAAATTCGTTGACGACAAGCCCGTTGAAATTTACGACGGCGATACCTTTACCCTCACCACAGAGGATATCCCATGCACAGCCGAACGTGCTTCAATTACATTCAAGGGACTTCCCGGAGATATTTCCATCGGCACGGCTATACTTATCAACGACGGCGTTATCGAGCTGAGAGCCGAAAAGATCACCGCTACCGATATTGTCTGCAAGGTCATTGCAGGCGGTACCCTCTCCAATAACAAGGGTATCAACGTTCCCGGAGTTGAGCTTTCAATGCCTTATCTTTCCGAACGTGACATGAGCGACCTTGAATTCGGCTCAAAGCTGGGCTTTGACTTTATTGCCGCATCCTTTGTACGTTCTTCCGCAGATATAAATTATCTGAAAAAGTTCACCAAGAGCCTCGGCTGGACTACCCCGAGGATCATCGCTAAAATCGAAAATATGGACGGCGTGACTAATATCGACGAAATAATTGAAGCTTCCGACGGTATAATGGTTGCAAGAGGCGACATGGGCGTTGAAATTCCTTTTGAGCAGATACCTGCGATACAGAAGGATATTATCGAAAAAGGCTATCTTGCAGGAAAGCAGGTCATTACTGCGACTCAGATGCTTGAATCCATGATAACCAATCCACGTCCGACCCGTGCAGAGATAACCGACGTTGCAAATGCTATCTACGACGGAACCTCCGCAATAATGCTTTCGGGAGAAACTGCCGCAGGCAAGCACCCTGTCGAAGCGGTACGCACAATGGCGCTTATCGCCGAAACTACCGAAAAGGACATCAACTATATCAGCAGACTTTCCAAACGTCCTGTTTCAATAGTTAAAAACCAGACAAACGCTATTTCCCACGCAGCTGTAACTACCGCTCATGACATTGGAGCAAAGGCTGTTATCACAGTTACAAAGTCAGGTTCGACAGCAAGAAATCTTTCAAAGTTCCGTCCATCCTGCATGATAATCGGCTGTACTCCAAATGAAACGGTACTTCGCCAGATGAGCATGAGCTGGGGCGTTTACCCTGTTCTGATGGACGAAAAGGAAAACACCGATGAGCTGTTCGACAGTGCTATCAAGGCGGCTGAGGGCGCAGACCTTATTTCCTCGGGCGATGTTGTTGTACTGACCGCAGGTATACCCCTTGGTATTGCAGGAACTACAAATATGCTGAAGGTCGCTTCGGTGGAATAAATATCAAAAGAAAAACCGGACAGTTCAGGCTGTCCGGTAATTTTTATATTTTAATTCGATTTTATGCTTCAAGAAGCTTTTCGGCAGCGGCAAGCTTTACGCTTACGCAGAAAATTTTCATTGCCGCTTCAAGCTCGTTCAGCGGAGGATATGTGGGCGCAATTCGGATATTTCTGTCGTTGGGGTCCTTTCCGTAAGGGAAAGTAGCACCTGCTCCCGTAAGAACAACGCCTGCCTCCTTGCAAAGCTGAACAGTTCTCTTTGCACAGCCGTCAAGAGTGTTTACCGACACGAAATAACCGCCGTTGGGCTTGTTCCATTCAAGTATTCCGAGTCCGCCAATACTGCTGTCAAGCATATCGAGAACCATTTTGAATTTTGGAGCAATGATCGCTCTGTGCTTTGCCATATGAGCCATTATTCCGTCAACGTCCTTGAAATACTTCACATGGCGGAGCTGGTTTATCTTATCATAGCTTATGCACTGTATTCCCATAAGCTTTGCAGTGTGCTTCATGTTATTTGCCGAACCAGCCATGATCGCAACGCCTGCTCCGGGGAAGGATATCTTTGAGGTCGAAGCAAAGATGAAGACCATGTCCTCATTGCCTGCTTTTTTGCACTCATCGAGAATGTTGAGAATGTGGTCGGGAGTATCGGTAAGGTGATGAACGCAGTAAGCGTTATCCCAGAAAATACGGAAGTCCTTAGCCTTGGGAGAAAGCTTTGCAAAGCGCCTTACGACCTCATCCGAGTAAGCGATACCGTCGGGGTTGGAGTAAAGAGGAACACACCAGATACCCTTGATGGCTTCGTCCTCGGATACAAGCTTTTCGATCATATCCATATCGGGACCGTCAGAGTGCATAGGCACGGTTATCATTTCAATTCCGAAAGTCTCGCAGATAGCAAAGTGACGGTCATAGCCGGGAGCAGGACAAAGGAACTTTACCTTTTCACACTTGCCCCATGGCTTGTCGCTGCCGTATACACCGTGAGTTACCGCACGGGAAACAGTATCATACATCATTGCAAGGCTTGAGTTTCCGCCGATGATTATTTCATCCGTACCCACACCGAGAAGCTCACCGAAAAGCTTCTTAGCGTCGGAAATGCCCGTCAGTGCGCCGTAGTTGCGGCAGTCTGTTCCGTCGTCAGCGATCATGCTTGCGGCGTTGGTGAAAACGTCAAACATAGGCATGGCAATGTCAAGCTGGTCTGCACCGGGCTTTCCTCTGGACATATCAAGCTTCATGCCCATAGCCTTGTATTCTTCATACTCTTTTTCGCACTCCGACTTGAATGCGGAAATCTGTTCCCTGCTCATTTCCGTAAGAGTCATAGCAATCTTTCCTTTCGATAAAGAACATTTTATTATATTACATAGCATCAAAATGTACCGTGTAAAAATACACTTGTTTTTCACAGACGTACACTTATCATTACAGTCTAAATTATATAATAATACATTTTCCCCGAATTTGCAAGCATTTTTAAAAATTCCTGCAAATTATCGCCCCTTTACACATATTGCGCCGTCCGTTTGAAGTACGGCGGTGTGAATATTGCACTAAAAAGCCGATTGACAAACACCGCATAATAAAATATAATAATATTATCAGTTATTATACCCCGAAATAAGGAGATATTATGGAACGTATCGCAAAATTTGAAAAGGTAAGCTATAACCGCTTTTTTACCGACTGGAGCACGGCTTTTCCGGAAGACTCCGACAGCCGCATAAGCGAAATTTATGACAGCATTGCCCTGCCCGTCCGTGCAACATCGGGGTCGGCGGGATATGACTTTTTCCTGCCGGACGATATAGTCCTCGAACCGGGACAGGGCGCGCTTATCCCTACGGGCATACGGGCGAAAATAGCCGACGGCTGGGTGCTTAACATTTACCCCCGAAGCGGTCTGGGATTTAAGTTCCGCTTGCAGCTTGATAATACCGTTGGTATAATTGACAGCGATTATTACAATGCGGCGAACGAGGGACACATTATGATAAAGGTCACCAACGACGGAAGGAACGGCAAGACCCTTTTGCTTGAAGCTGGCAAAGGCTTTGCACAGGGGGTATTCCTGCCCTTTGGCATCACCGTTGACGACAACGCCGACGGAGAGAGAGCCGGCGGATTTGGAAGTACGGGTTAACAATCCGGTTACAAGTTTTTACAATATGGTACAACTGTTGAAAAGCTCTTTTTATTGTGGTATCTTTAAGGTATCAAAATAAAAGGGGCTGACGTTTTATGAAAAAGCTTTATACTGTTCTTGCTCTTGCAATGCTTCTTTGCGGCTGTACCAATAAGGTTGGCTCGATAACGGAAACAACTGCAAGCGAAACGATTGCCGCAACTACTGCGGAAGCAGAAACCGTTTCGGAAACCTTGACCGAAACCAAAGAGGAAACTTCTGTCACAACCGCGGAAGTTACCAATGCGGCAGAGGACACGGTCACAACTCCACCCGAAGATGAATTTGACGAGAATGAAAAGCTGATGCTCAGATTTATGGAGTATCTCCAGAGCGGCGGCAAGGGTTATTTCGAGTGGTCAAGACTTGATCATTACGACTTTATGGACGACTTCACCATTGACAGCTATACCTACACCAGAAGAAATGATGTTGTCTATGATATAACACTGACCTGCTCGGACAGCACTTGCGATATGTTCCCCAACGGCGAGTCGCAGTGGGTGCTGAATACTAACAATTACGGAAATATTACCTTTGTGCCTGCTGAAAGGGCGGACACGGGATATTACGGCGTTCAGTTTGACGGTGATGAAAAGTATATCATTCCGTACAATGCGGCATACGATTTCACACTGTATACCGGTGCTTTTGAGGCTGACGAAGAATGGTTTGAAAATTACACGGATATTAATGTTCACGGATTTTATCACGCATCTAACCCGTATGTAAAAATGTGGGAGTATGATTCTGAAAACGAAGAATACATACATTATGATGTTACACCCGAGGAATTTGCCACGGCGGTAAAAACGCTTTACAATGTAAATATAACTGCCAAGCTGGCTTCCCAAATGACAGACGAAGACGGCTTTATGACGAGAATGTGCGGTCACGGCGGAAGCTGGTTATATCACTCGCCCGTAAGCTTTACGGAAACCGATAACGAGATAAAAGCCGTTATCGACTATTACGGCGATGAATTTTATTTCTACCCCGTTGTTGAGGTGGAGTACACATTCTCCAAAAATGAGGACGGAACCATAACCTTACAGAGTGCTGAGAAACTTTTTGACAAAGGTTACGAGGTTGCAGGAGGCTCGGTTTAAAAATATTTTCAAAAACCCCTTGCAATTTCTGAAATTAAGTGGTATAATATATACAGCATTATGAATAGATTCACAAAGACCGGAACATTCCGGTCTTTTGTGTTGTATAAGGCACTGAAAGGAATGATCAAATGGCAGGAAAAAAAGGCGGTAATACCGTTGCAAAGGTCTATGACATCGCAAAACCCATTGCGGATTCGCTGGGACTTAAAATCTGGGACGTGGCTTTTGAAAAGGAAGGCGCACTTTGGTATCTGAGAGTCTATATCGACAAGATCGACGGCGCTCTCGATATGGAGGACTGCGAGGCAATGACCCGTCCGCTCTCAAAGGCTCTTGACGAGGCTGACCCAATCGAGCAGAGCTATATGCTTGAAGTCGGCTCACCCGGTCTGGGACGTGAACTTAAAAAGCCCGAGCATTTTGAGGAGTTCCTTGAATGTCCCGTGAGAATACGCTATATCCGCGAGACAGACGGTCAGAAGGAGTTTATCGCTATTCTGAAGGGTTATACTAAGGATACTGTTTCGGTGATCACCGAGGAGGGCGACAAGGAAATACAGATAGCCGATACGGCGTTTATACGTCTTTTCGACGACGACCCCGACGAGCTTTTTGCCGACAGCGGCGACGAATAACAACGGTAAAATTAAAAATTTATATAGAAAACAGCTTAACGCATTTTGCATTTAGGAGGAATTCATAAAAATGAACAAGGAATTTTTTGAAGCGCTTGAACTGCTGGCGCAGGAAAACGGCATACCTATGGAGCTTCTTATCGAGAAGATACAGCAGGGTATCGCAAGAGCAGTTAAAAAGGAGTACCCCGACTGCGAAAACTATATTGTTGATATCGACCCCGAAAAGAAAAAATTTGAGGTTTGTCTTATGAGAACAGTCGTTGAGGGCGAGCCTATCGACATGAGCGAGATAAACATCGACGAGGCAATTGCAGTATGCACCAAAAAGGCAAGAGTCGGAGATGTGGTTCCGTTCAAGCTTTCTACCGCAAAATTCGGCAGAGTTGCCGCACAGAACGCAAAGCAGGCTATCAGGACCGAGCTTAAAGGCTTTGAGCGTGAAAAGTACATCAACCAGTTCAGCGACAAGATACATGAAGCAGTTTCCGCTACGGTACAGAGAATTGAACCCGAAAGCGGCAACGCTACGCTTACTATCGACAAAAACGAGGTATACTTATTCAAGAACGAACAGATCCCCGGAGAAACTCTCAAAGAGGGCGACATCGTCAAGCTTTACATCGTTGATATCATCAACCCGGACAGACGTCCTATGGTAAAGGTATCCCGTACTCATAAGGACCTTGTAAAGCGCCTTTTCGAGCTTGAAATTCCCGAAATTTACGACGGCACGGTAGAGGTCAAGGCGATCTCCCGTGAAGCAGGCTCCAGAACAAAAATTGCAGTCTGGTCAAAGGATAAGAACGTTGACCCCGTAGGTTCATGCATCGGTCCCAAGCACAGCCGTATCCAGAATATCGTAAACGAGCTTAACGGCGAAAAGATCGACATTATCGTTTATGACGAAGACCCTGCGGTATTTGTTGCACACGCTCTTGCTCCTGCCGAGGTAGTCAGCGTTACCGTTGACGAGGGCGAGCAGAAATCCTGCTCGGTAATTGTTCCAAACAGCCAGCTTTCTCTCGCTATCGGCAACAAGGGTCAGAATGCAAAGCTTGCCGCAAGACTTACCGGCTATAAGATCGACATAAAGCCCGAAAACCCTATCGAATAATAAGGTCGTGATCTTATGGCAGGCGTAAAGAAAATACCTATGAGAATGTGCCTCGGCTGCGGAGAAATGAAGCCTAAGAAAGAGCTTATCCGCGCTGTAAAGTCTCCCGAAGGCGATATTTCGATAGACCTGACGGGAAAAAAATCCGGCAGAGGCGCTTATATATGCAGAAGCACCGAATGCTTCCGCAAAGCACGCAAGGCGAGAAAATTTGAAAAAACTTTCTCCTGCATGATTTCCGAAGAGGTTTACGACAGCATGGAAAAGGAGCTTAGCCTTGAAGAGCAATGATTTTCAAAGTGCGGTTCTTGTGCTTGAGTAACTGTTATCACTCATTTTACACCCACAACCGCACAAAACGCCGAAAAGGAGGATATGCTCCCTGTCGGGAGCATGATTAAAAAATGAGTAATCTGACCGGTCTGCTTACCATATGCCGCAAAGCCGGAAAGCTCGTTATGGGCTTCGACCCCATGAAGGACGCTCTTTCGGACGGAAAAGCCTGTGCGGTAATTATCGCATCGGATATTTCACCTAAAACCGAAAAGGAAGTCCGCTTCTTTTCGGGAAAGCATAACGTTCCTGCCGTAAAAACAGAGCTTACGCTTGACGGTATCTATTATGCGCTGGGAAAAAAAGCGGGGATCATCACAATATGCGACAAAGGCTTTGCCGATAAAGCACTTAGCCTTTGCGAAAAAGAAATTGATACAGGTAACATGAAATAAAACTCATCAAAACGGAGGGTATACAGCCTATGAGTACACCAAAACAGACAAAGCTTAAAATAAACGACGTTGCCAAGGATCTGAACGTTACGGGTCAGGAGCTTGCAGACTTTTTAAAGGAAAAGCTCGACGTGACAAAGAAGCCGACTGCGTCGCTTACCGAGGACGAGATGAACTATGTCCTTGAAGCGTTTTCACAGAAAAATCAGGTGAAATCGTTTGAGGAATATTTTGCAACAAGAAATCAGCCTGCACCCGAGCAGCCTAAGCAGGAGGAAAAGCCAAAGGCTGAAAAGAAGCCTGCAAAGAAGTCCGAGCCTAAAACTGCTGCTAAGGAAGAAAAGCCCAAGACAGAAAAGGCAGAAGCTAAAAAGGAAGCTCCCAAGAAGGAAGCTCCAAAGACAGAGACTAAGCCTGCTCCGAAACAGGAAATCAAGACCGAAGTTAAAGCAGAAGCAAAGTCCGAGCCTAAGCAGGAAGCAAAGCCTGTTAGTCCTGTCAAGCCTGCCAATAATCAGCAGCAGAACAAAAACGACCGCTTCAACGCACAGCAGGTCCTCAGCAGCGACAAAAAGAAAAAGCCCGAGCAGAAGCCTCAGAACAAGCCTGCCGAGCAGTCCAACAAGAAAAAGCTGGACGTAAAATTCGCCGACAGCTCTGCTGTTGTTGACCAGAAGATACACACCGTCGATACAAGAGGCTCATATGTTGAAATGGATAAGTACAACGAAAAGTACGACAACATGGCCAATGCGTCCGGCGGCGGCAGCAGAAAGAAAGACAACTTCTCCAAGAAGCAGAAGCTTACTCAGAAGTCCCAGCAGAGAAAGAGCCAGCAGTATTCAAACAAGCGCGAGACCGAGACCGAAAAGCTCCGCAGACTTGAGCTTGAACGCGCAAGAAAGCAGCAGCTCAAGGTGCTTATTCCGGATGAGATCGTGGTTTCCGAGCTTGCCTCAAGACTGAAGGTAGCCGCAACAGAGGTCATCAAAAAGCTCATGCAGCTTGGCGAAATGTGTACAATAAATCAGGTCATCGACTTTGACACAGCCTCACTCGTTGCCGAGGAACTGGGTGCAAAGGTCGAAAAGGAGGTCATCGTCACCATCGAGGAACGCCTTATCGACGATTCCGACGACGACGGCGAAGGCGAAGAGCGTGCTCCAGTAGTTGTTGTAATGGGTCACGTTGACCACGGTAAGACCTCTCTTCTCGATAAGATCAGAAACGCTAACGTTACCTCCACCGAGGCAGGCGGTATCACCCAGCATATCGGTGCTTACCGTGTTACCTGCAACGGCAAGGAGATCACATTCCTTGATACACCCGGTCACGAAGCGTTCACATCAATGCGTGCAAGAGGCGCGTCCGTAACGGATATCGCTATCCTTGTCGTAGCTGCCGACGACGGTATCATGCCCCAGACAGTCGAAGCTATCAACCACGCAAAGGCAGCAGGCGTTTCAATTATAGTTGCTATCAACAAGATGGATAAAGAAGGCGCAAACCCCGACGCTATCAAGCAGAAGCTTACCGAATACGACCTTGTTGTCGAGGAATGGGGCGGCGACGTTATCTGCGTTCCCGTTTCCGCAAAGACAGGTATGGGCATTGACGAGCTTCTCGAAAACGTTCTTCTCGTTGCCGAGGTTGCCGAGCTTAAAGCTAATCCCAACCGTCTTGCAAAGGGTACTGTTATCGAAGCAAGACTTGACAAGGGCAGAGGTCCTATCGCAACGCTTCTGGTTCAGAACGGTACTCTCCGCACAGGCGATATCATCATTGCCGGTACAGCCGTAGGACGCGTCCGTGTAATGACCAACGACAAGGGCAAGGTAGTAAAGGAAGCAGGCCCGTCATATCCTGTTGAGATAACAGGTCTTGCAGAAGTTCCCTCCGCAGGCGATGTATTCAACGCCGTTGAGGACGAGCGCCTTGCAAGAGAGCTTGTTGACCAGCGTAAGCACGAGGCTAAGCAGGAACAGTTCAAGCAGTATCAGAAGGTTACTCTCGACAATCTGTTCAGCCAGATCGAACAGGGCGAGATCAAGGAGCTTCCCATTATCGTCAAGGCTGACGTTCAGGGCTCGGTTGAAGCAGTTAAGCAGTCCCTTGAAAAGCTCTCCAACGATGAAGTCCGCGTAAGAGTTATCCACGGTGCGGTAGGCGCTGTTTCCGAGGGCGATGTAATGCTCGCAAGCGCTTCAAATGCCATCATCGTCGGATTTAACGTACGTCCCGACCCTGTTGCTGCCGATAATGCCGAAAGAGACGGCGTTGATATCCGTCTTTACAGAATCATTTACGACGCAATTGAAGAGATCACTACTGCTATGAAGGGTATGCTTGCACCTAAGTTCCGTGAGGTAAATCTCGGACGCGTCGAAGTTCGTCAGGTTTACAAGATATCAAACGTAGGTACTGTTTCAGGCTCTTATGTTCTCAGCGGCAAGATAACAAGAAATGCAGAGATAAGAGTTGTCCGTGACGGCATCATCATTGCAGACGATAAAATGTCCAGCCTCAAGCGCTTCAAGGACGATGTAAAGGAAGTTGCCGAGGGCTATGAGTGCGGTATCACTCTTGAAAAGTTCAACGACGTTCATGTGGGAGACATTTTCGAGGCATACTTTATGGAGGAGTACCGTCCCGATTAAGAACGGTTCCGAATATAATTAACAGCACAGCAATAAATTCTGAAAGGAGTTTTATATGCCTAATTTCAGAAACGGACGGTTGTCCGAAGATATAAAGCGTGAAATTTCAGCGCTTATCCGTGAGGAGATCAAAGACCCCAGAGTAAACGGCAGCTTTATTTCGGTCGTAAGGACCGAGCTGTCGGGAGATAATTCTCACTGCAAGGTCTATATCTCCAGCTTTGACGGAGTCGAAGCTGCAAAAACTGCTGTCAAGGGTCTTGAAAGCGCATCGGGAATGATGAAGCGCAGTATTTCCAACAAGCTTCATCTGAAAAAATGTCCCGACCTGAAGTTTATTGCAGACAATTCTATCGAGCATTCCGCAGAAATTGCAAAAATGCTTGAAAAGATCGAAGAAAACAGCGACGGAGAATAATAATGTGCCGTCTGCCCCGAAAAATGAGAAAGGAGAATGCTCATTGCAGATAAATCTGAAAGAAACCGCGGAATTTCTCAAAAGCCATGACAATTATTATATCCTGACCCATCAGAGTCCCGACGGCGATACTATGGGAAGCGGCTTCGGCTTATGCTATGCGCTCCGCAAAAACGGAAAAAAAGCCAATGTTCTCTGCTCAGACGAGTTCCCGAAAAGATATCATTTTATGTATGAGGGCTATGAGCCGCAGAAATTCTCCCCCGAAACGATCGTTGCAGTTGACGTAGCCGACAGAAAGCTTCTCGGTTCAAAGCTTGCACAGTACGGCGATTATGTAGATCTTTGCATAGACCACCACGTTTCCAACGAGGACTACGCAAAAAAGCTTCTGGTCTATCCGGACGCTTCAGCTGCCTGCGAGGTTCTTTACCGTGTACTGTGCGAAATGGGTACCGAACCCGACAAGCAGATCGCCGAGTGCCTTTATACCGGCATTGCAACCGATACAGGCTGCTTCAAATATGCCAACACAACTCAGCTTGCCCATACAATTGCCGCAAAGCTTATGGAGTACGGCATAAATATTGAACAGATAAACCGTGAAATGTTCGACATAAAAAGCAAGGCACGCTTAAAGGTAGAGCAGTATATCAATTCAGCAATGGAATATTACCTTGACGACAAATGCGCAATGGCAGCAGTCACACTTGATACAATTAAAAAGGCAGGTCTTGCACAGGAGGAATTTGAGGGTATCGCAGGAATGAGCGTTCAGCTTGAAGGCGTTCAGGTAGGCGTTATCATCAAGGAAAAGGACGAGGGAAAATTCAAGGTGTCAATGCGTTCGGCTTCCGACATAGATGTGTCTGCAATATGCGCCAAATTTGGCGGCGGCGGTCATGTCAAGGCGGCAGGCTGCTCTCTTGAAGGCTCGCTGGACGATGTAAAGCTCCGTCTGCTTTCGGGAATAGCTCCGGCTATGGGTATCGACCTATGGCTGGCGTAAGCGTTAAAATGTCCGAAGCGGAAATGTGTGGGATCATCTGCGTGAATAAGCCGCAAGGCTTTACAAGCTTTGACGTTGTCGCAAAGCTGAGAGGGATACTTAAAATGAAGCGTCTTGGACACGCTGGAACTCTCGACCCCATGGCAACGGGCGTTCTGCCTGTTTTTG
>JBJESH010000180.1:0-3313 GCA_051882695.1 Oscillospiraceae bacterium
GCAAAGGCAAAAAAATTCCGCCAGAATCACAGGTTTTGGCGGAATTAGTTTTATTACACGATGAAAAATATGTATCGATAACATATTCGTTCACATTGTCAGCGTGAGACTTTTTCCCTTTTGTTTCCCGAAAGCTTAAATCTGAGGCGGAGGTTATCGGTTATGAGCGCAATAAATTCCGAGTTTGTCGGCTTGCCTTTTCCAACGCTTATGGTATATCCGAACATTCCGTTAAGTACGTCCACATCGCCGCGGTCCCATGCGGTTTCGATTGCATGACGAATAGCACGTTCAACGCGGGAAGCCGTTGTATCAAAACGCTGTGCAACAGACGGATAAAGCAATTTTGTTACACTTTCAAGCATCTCATCATCATTCAGCGCAAGAATAATGGCTTCACGCAGATAGTGATAACCTTTTATGTGTGCAGGAATCCCAATCTGGTGTATAATGTCGGTTACCACCATTTCGACACGAGCTGAGTCATCGTTTATTTCCGATAAATTTTCAACAGGAGTTAAACGGATTCTCCCGACAGTGCTGAGAAATGATTCGGCGTCAAACGGTTTAAGAATAAAATATGCATTGGAAAATTCCATTATCTCCTTTTCTACAAACGCATTTCTGTAAAGTGATGATACGATGAAAAAAGGCTTTTTGCAGGAATTGTCGGCATTGACCTTACGGATAAGGTTTACTGCATCTATTCCGGGCATAACAGCTTCGCACAGAACTATATCGGGCTGAAATTCGCTTATAGCAGCAAGAACGGTGTTTCCGTCGGCGTTGCAGGTTTTGAAGCTTATACCCGAGATTTCAAGATTTCTGTAGAATGATTCACCATAGCTGCAGACATCTTCACAGATCAATAGTTTGGAATTATTTGACATACTAATTACCTCCTTAAGTTTTTACATTTTATATTTTATCACAAAAGTTAATGGAAATCAATACCATTTGACAAAAAATCTTGAAAAAAATTACAAATTTATTCAACAAAAATATGTATAAGATAACAACAAAAAATATTTTATTACATTTTTTCTTAAAATTTTTATTGTCAAATCATTTGTAGGATTATGTAAAAAGCTCTGCTTATGAAATATTATAAAAATAAAGCTATTTATAATTTAAATACAATTTTGAATTAAAACCGTAACAGTTGTAAATATATAAAAAAATTACGGGAATTTTAGTAAAATAACACGAATATTGTATAATTTGATATAAATTGTTGACATTCGTTTAAATCTGGGATGAGGTACTTGAAAAAAAAATAATTATAATGTATAATATAGTTTGTTATTTTAAAATATACAAAAGGAGTAATATATTATGAAATTCTCTAAGATTATCTGCGGTGTTCTCGCTTCCGCAATGGTTCTTGCTTTTGCAGGCTGCGGAAAGTCGGAAAAAACTACTCTTGTTATGGCTACAAACGCTGAATTCCCTCCGTATGAGTATCGCGACGGCGACAAGATCGTAGGCATTGACGCTGAGATCGCACAGGCTATTGCCGATGATATGGGTCTTGAACTCGTTATCGAGGATATGGCTTTCGATTCGATTATTGCTGCTATTCAGTCCGGCAAGGCTGATATCGGCGTTGCAGGTATGACCGTAAGCGAGGACAGACTTGCAAGCGTTAATTTCTCTGACCCCTACACAACTGCCGCTCAGGTCGTTATCGTTAAGGAAGGCTCTGCTATAGCTTCTCCTGCTGACCTTACCGGAAAGAAAGTTGGCGTTCAGCTCGGTACAACAGGCGATATATACGCAGGCGATATTGAGAACGCTACAGTTGAGCGTTTCAACAAGGGTTTTGAGGCTGTACAGTCACTTCTTCAGGACAAGATCGACGCTGTAATTATCGACCGTGAGCCTGCAAAGGTGTTTATCTCTGAAAACGAGGGACTTGTTATCCTCGATGAGGAATACACAGTTGAGGATTATGCGATCGCTATTGCAAAGGATAATACAGAGCTTCTTGAAAAGGTAAACGCTTCTCTTGCAAAGCTCAAGGAGTCCGGCAGACTTCAGGAAATCATTGACAAGTACATTACTGCCGAATAATTTTGAAAGCACACAGGCGTGCGGGGCAGTGCTCTGCACGCTTTACTATTATGCTCGGAAAGGAATGTTTGAATGACGGAATGGTTCAGTGAGTTTGCGGACAGATTTTACCGCAACTTTATCAAAGAGGACAGATGGCAGTATATAACCGACGGACTTCTGGTTACAATACAGATAACGGTTTTTGCGGTAATACTCGGCGTTATTATCGGTTTTCTCGTTGCAATAATCCGTTCGACCCACGACAAGACCGGCAAGCTTAAAATTGCTAACTTTATCTGCCGCATTTATCTTACTGTAATACGCGGTACTCCTGTTGTTGTTCAGCTTCTTATTATTTATTACGGAATTTTCGCTTCCGTAACTATTGATAAAATGATCGTTGCGGTCATTGCGTTCGGAATAAATTCAGGCGCTTACGTTGCAGAGATAGTGCGAAGCGGTATCATGTCCATTGATAAGGGTCAGTTTGAAGCAGGACGCAGCCTTGGATTCAACTATGCCCAGACTATGATATATATTATCATTCCGCAGGCGTTCAAAAATGTTCTTCCGGCACTGGGAAATGAGCTTATCGTTCTTCTGAAAGAAACCTCAGTTTCGGGTTATATCGCCATGGAGGACCTTACAAAGGGCGGCGATATTATCAGAAGCCGTACCTATGACGCCATGATGCCTCTGCTTGCAGTCGCTGCGATTTATCTTACCGTAGTTGTTATTCTCGAATTCCTTGTCGGAAAGCTTGAAAGGAGGCTGAGAAACAGTGACCACTGATAACGTGCTTATATCGGTAAAAGACCTTAAAAAGAAGTTTGACGGAATGGAAAATCATGCTCTGAACGGCGTTTCCATTGATATCCACCAAGGCGAGGTGGTATTTGTGGTAGGTCCTTCAGGGTCAGGAAAAAGTACATTTCTCCGCTGCCTGAACCTGCTTGAAGAGCCTTCTGACGGAACAATACTTTTCGAGGGCGTGGACATTACCGACCCCAAGACCGATATAAATATTCACCGCCGCAAAATGGGCATGGTTTTTCAGCAGTTCAATCTTTTTCCGCATATGAATATTATGAAAAATCTTACGATAGCGCCAATGAAGCTTCTGAAAAAATCAAAGGATGAGGCTGAAAAAACTGCAATGGAGCTGCTGGAAAGAGTAGGTCTTGCAAACCGTGCAGACGCTTATCCTAATCAGCTTTCCGGCGGTCAGAAGCAGCGTATCGCTATTGTACGGGCACTC
>JBJESH010000181.1:0-10595 GCA_051882695.1 Oscillospiraceae bacterium
ATATGCTGCATCATCTTGATGGCAATAAACATTGTCGGTGCGGATCATTTCAATGTTTTAATGTGGTGCATAGTATGTATGCTTAATGTGATTGCATTAATTTTGTCCGTTAAAAAAAGTAACTGAACGAAAGGAAGTAAAGCTATGAAAATAATCGTTGACGCATTCGGCGGCGATAACGCTCCGCTTGAGGTCATTAAGGGCGCAGCGGAGGCTGTTGCAAAGCTTGATGTTGAGGTAGTCCTCACTGGAAACGAAAAGATAATCAGGGATACTGCCGCCGAAAACGGCATAAGTCTTGACAAAATATCCATAATACATACCGAGTCGGTCATAGACATTCACGAAGAGCCTACAATGGTCATCAAGGAAAAGTCCGACTGCTCAATGGCTGTGGGTTTGAAAGCTCTTGCTGAGGGGCAGGGCGACGCTTTTGTATCCGCAGGAAGCACCGGAGCTCTGGTAGTCGGAGCGACTTTTATCGCAAAGCGAATCAAAGGCGTAAAGCGTGCGGCTCTGGCTCCGATAATGCCAACCGACAAGGGACATATGATACTTGTTGATGGCGGCGCAAATGTTGACTGTCGCCCCGAAATGCTGGTACAGTTCGGTATCATGGGAAGCTGCTACATGAATAAGGTCATGGGTATCGCTTCTCCTAAGGTCGGTCTTGTGAATGTTGGTTCGGAGGACACCAAGGGCAGAGAGCTTGAGCTTGAAGCATACAAGCAGTTCAAAAACGCTCCCGTAAGCTTTTACGGAAATCTCGAAGCAAGAGAAATTCCGTTCGGAGCCTGCGAGGTAGTTGTTTCCGACGGATTTACGGGAAATGTTGTGCTGAAGCTTTACGAAGGCATGGGCTCGTATTTCAGCCATACTTTAAAGGATATGCTTATGACAAGCTTTGGCGGCAAGCTTGCGGCTCTTATGATAATGAAAAAAATCAAGGCATTCCGCAAAAAGATGGACTACACCGAGGTAGGCGGAGCAGTGCTTCTCGGTATTTCAAAGCCTGTTATCAAGGCGCACGGCTCGTCAAACGCAACCGCTTTTTATAATGCGATACGTCAGGCTAAAAACTGCGTTGAGGGCAAGGTCGTTGAGGAAATAACAGCTTCGCTTGCTTCTCTTAACGAAAAAAGCACTGCGGAAACAAAGTAAATTTTTGTGAGGAAATGAAAATGGATTTCACCGAATTTGAAAGTAAAATCGGCTACACATTTAAAAATAAAGAGCTTCTGCATGAGGCGCTTTCACATTCTTCCTACGCCAACGAAAGCAAGCACGGCAGAAACTCAAACGAACGGCTTGAATTTCTGGGAGACAGTGTGCTTTCAATCGTAGTTTCAAAGCACCTTTTTACTCACTTTAAACATCTTCCGGAGGGCGAGCTGACTAAGATAAGAGCTTCCCTTGTTTGTGAAAAGGCGCTGTTCGAGTTCTCCAAAAAAATTGATCTTGGACAGCATATCCTGCTCGGAAAGGGAGAAGAAAACAGCGGCGGAAGAGAGCGTCCGTCAATTGTCTCCGATGCTTTTGAAGCAGTCATTGCGGCAATTTTTCTTGACGGCGGAATGGATGCTGCAGAAAAATACGTTCTTTCATTTATTCCGAAAAATCTTGATGTCAATAGCTCAAAGGCACTTCACGACTATAAAACAATGCTTCAGGAAATCATTCAGCGCAATCCCGAGGAACGTGTGGAATATGTTCTTGCCGAGCAGATAGGTCCGGACCATGACAGACGTTTTGTAGTAAATGTTAAGCTGAACAGCAATATTATCGGTACCGGCGAGGGTCACAGTAAAAAGCAGGCTGAACAGGCCGCTGCAAGAGAGGCTCTTAAGCTTATGGGTTATAAAATTTGAAAATGACAAAGAAAAAGCATAGTAATATTTCAATTTTTATTCCGCATTTGGGATGTCCGAATATGTGTTCGTTCTGCAATCAGCGGACGATAAGCCACACAGTTTCCGCCCCTTTGGCATATGAGGTGAAAGCAACGCTTGAAACCGCTTGTGCCAACCTTCCTGACGGTACGGCTGAAATTGCTTTTTTCGGAGGAAGCTTCACTGCAATCGAACGTGAGTATATGGTATCTCTTCTTGAAGCGGCGTACCCGTTTGTGCAAAGCGGAGCGGTAAGCGGCATAAGGATTTCGACCCGTCCCGACTGCATTGACAGTGATGTACTTGGCGTACTGAAAAAATACGGCGTGACTGCTATTGAACTTGGAGCGCAGTCAATGGACGATCATGTGCTTGCGGCAAATGACAGAGGTCATACTGCTGACGATGTTCGGAAAGCCTCTTCTATGATAAAGGAACATGGCTTTGAGCTTGGTTTGCAGATGATGACAGGACTATACCGATCCGACCCTGAGAAAGATTTGCAGACTGCACGGGAAATTATTTCGATAAAACCCGAAACGGTGCGGATATATCCTGTGGTGATACTAAAGGGGACTCGTCTCGGAGAACTTTATGTGCGCGGAGATTTTGTGCCGTACAGCTTTGAAACTGCGGCGGAAATCTGCGCGGATATGCTGGAAATGTTCGAGAAAAGCGGTATACGGATCATCAAGCTTGGTCTGCACGCCTCGGAAACGGTCGAAGAGGATATGCTGGGAGGATTTTACCATCCTGCCTTTCGTGAGATTTGCGAGGGAATACTCTTCCGCAGGGCAATTGAAGAGAAAATTACGGATGGAAAAAGCTTTACCGTTTACACTGCTCCCAACGCTGTAAGCAAGGCTGCAGGACATAAGCGCTGCAATATGGAGTATTTCGGGGAAAAAGGGGTAATGCTGAAAATTTGCCCCGATGAAAAGCTTAAAAATCGTGAAATTATAATAAAAAAGGACGAATGAAATGTATCTTGAATCACTTGAAATGCAGGGGTTTAAATCCTTCCCCGATAAAATAAAGCTTGACTTCCACAAGGGGCTTACGGCTGTTGTAGGACCTAACGGAAGCGGCAAGTCTAATATAGGCGATGCTGTGCGCTGGGTATTGGGCGAGCAGTCGTCTAAAAACCTCCGCGGCGGAAAAATGGAGGATGTAATTTTTGCAGGTACTACTCAGCGTAAAGCGGTTGGATTTGCACAGGTCACGCTGAATATTGTCAACAACAGAGGCATTCTTCAAATTCCATCCGACAGAGTTTCTGTAACGAGAAAGCTGTATCGCAGCGGCGAAAGCGAGTATCTTATCAACGGCTCTCAGGTGCGCCTTAAAGACATTTACGAGCTTTTTATGGATACGGGTCTGGGTCGTGACGGCTACTCTATAATCGGTCAGGGACGCGTTGCGGAAATAGTTTCGGCAAAGTCGGGCGAGCGCCGTGAAATTTTTGAGGAAGCAGCAGGAATTTCAAAGTTCCGCTATAAAAAGGCGGAGGCCGAAAGAAGACTTGCGGCTGCGCAGGATAATATTCTCCGCCTGCGCGATATTATGGGTGAGCTGGAAAGCCGCGTTGAACCGCTTCGCATACAGTCGGAAAAGGCGGCGAAATTTCTTGAATATTCCGAGCAGAAAAAATCGCTTGAAATAACAGTCTGGGTCAAACAGCTTGACGACCTGAAAGAAAAACTTTCAGACCTTTCGGATAAAATACTTATAAATACCAATGAGTACGACGGAGTTGAAGCGGATATTGCGCGTCTTGAAGCTGAGTCCGAGGAGCTTCAGAATCAGATGCAGGCTTCTGCTATACGAATTGAAGAAATGCGGGCAAGGATACTTGAGGCGGAGCGTTCAAATACTCAGCTTCACTCAGATATTGCTGTATATGAAAATGATATCGTCCATTGCAGAGAAGCTATTGCGGACATTGAAAATCAGCAGAAAAACGCTGAAAATTCAGGTGAGGAAAACCGCAGGATAATCGAAGAAAAGCTTGCACTTGTCAAAAAAGCAGACGAGGATATTTCCGAAACTGAAAAAAAATATACGTCTGCAAGTGAAGAACTGAACGCACTTATTTCAGAGCAGGACAGCTTTGACAGCAGGTATTCCGATGTAAGCGGTTCGCTTAATAAGCTGTATATCAGGCAGTCGGAGCTGAATATTGCTATCACATCGGGAGATTCGGGCAAATCCGAGCTTGCAGAGCAGCTTAAACAGTGCCGTGCGCTGGAGGAGCAGCTCCGCATAAACAGCGAGGAACTTATAAAGGAGAAGAAGGAGACCGAGGACGGTATTCGTCTGCTTGATGAAAGAATAAGCGAGGCAAACAATCGTGTTTCGGGACTTTCCAAGCTGCATTCGGGACGTGCCGAAAAGCTTGCTCTTGCGAAAAAAGAGTATGAGGACATAAGCTTTTCTATACGCGACAAGGAGCAGCGTATACGTTTGCTTACCGATCTGGAAAACAGTATGGAGGGTTTTGCTCATTCGGTAAAACAGGTGCTTAAAGCTTCAAAAACAGGACAGCTTCGTGGTGTATATGGTTCTGTCGCACAGCTGATAAGCGTTGAGCAGAAATACAGCGTGGCAATTGAAACTGCTCTTGGCGGTGCTCTTCAGAACATTGTTGTTGATAACGAAGAGACTGCAAAGCGTGGCATCAGGCTTTTGCAGGAAACAAAATCAGGACGTGCAACATTTCTTCCCGTTACTTCGGTAAAGGGAAACCGCCTTGCGGAAAAAGGTCTTGAAGACTGCGGCGGATTTGTTTCTCTTGCGGTGGATCTGGTCGGATATCAGCAGGAGCTTGGCGGCATTTTCGCTTCGCTTCTGGGACGTATTGCCGTTGCCGAGGATATTGATTCTGCGGCAGTAATTGCGAAAAAATATGGCTATAAATTTAAAATTGTTACCCTTGACGGTCAGGTGATCAACGCAGGAGGTTCCTTTACGGGCGGTTCTGCGGCGAAGTCAAGCGGAGTACTTACACGAAAGAATGACATTGAAAAGCTGAACTCCGAAAAAGAAAAGTTTTCCGAACGGCTTAACACTGTCAAGCAGAATGTTGATAAGCTTCAGGCGGAAACCGACAAGCTGCATTTTGACATAGAGGGCGCAAAGGACGAACTGCGCGTTATCGGCGAGGATAAGATACGTTTCAATGCTGAAATAAAGCGCATTGATGCTTTGCTTGAACAGAATGCCGGTCAGCTTGAAGGTACTGCGGAAAATGCCAAGCGGTACGCGGAAAAAATTGCCGAAACCGAAAAAAATGCAGCGGAAGCCGCAGAACAGTTAAAGTCATGTGAAGCGGAAATTGCAGAGCTTGAAAAGCTTGCCGCAGACAGTGACGAACAGAGAAATTCTCTCCGTGAAAAGCGTGAGACGCTGTCTGCGAAGCTGTCTGAAATGAAGCTTTATCAGCTTGAACGCAGCAAGGACAAGGACGCTCTCAATGCTGAGATAAAGCAGCTTGAGGAGCAGTTCTCGGCGCTGGGCGACAACACCGCAAGGCTTGCTCTTGCACTTGAGGAGCAGAATAGAATTATTGCGGAAAAGCAGGAGCTTATCGAGGAACGCAAGGCAGCTCTTGTTAATTCTGCGGACGCAGTTGCTGACATCAACGCAAAAATCCTTGACGAGCAGTCCGAACACCGTGCAATGGAGCAAAAGTCCAACGAGGGACGTGTGAAGATACGGGAACTGAACGAACAGAAAGAAAAATTCTCCCGTGAAATGACAAGGCTTGAGGAACGCCGTGTGTCAGTTCAGAGCAGCTATGACGGCATTGTTGCCGATATGCACGAGCAGTATGGAATGTATCTTTCCGAAGCAAAGGATATCGCAAAGCCTGTAGACGACCTGCTTGTCGTTCAGCGTGACCTGAACGAGATAAAGCAGAAGATACGCGGTCTGGGCAGCGTAAACGTTGCGGCAATAGAAGAGTATAAGGAAGTTTCAGAGCGATACACATTTATGAAAGAGCAGCTTGATGACGTTGAGACTTCAAAGCGAGAGCTTGAAAAGCTTATTGAGGAGCTGACAGACAATATGCGCCGCCAGTTCAGCGAAAGCTTCAGCCTTATCAACGAGAATTTCAAGCAGATTTTCGTGGAGCTTTTCGGCGGTGGCAAGGCGGAGCTTACTCTTACCGACCCGGACGATGTACTTGAATCGGGAATTGAGATAAACGTTGCGCCTCCTGGCAAGGTTATAAAAAATCTGTCGCTTCTTTCGGGCGGTGAGCAGGCGTTTGTTGCAATTGCGATATATTTTGCGATACTTAAAATCAAGCCTGCGCCGTTCTGTATCCTGGACGAAATTGAAGCGGCGCTTGATGATATAAATGTTACAAAGTATGCACAGTATTTGCGCAATTTTACCGATACGACCCAGTTTATTCTTGTTACACACCGCCGCGGCACAATGGACGAAGCTGACGTTATGTACGGCGTTACGATGCAGGAAAAGGGCATTTCAAAGGTACTGCGTCTTGACCAGCCGCCTGCGGATATTGATATTAATTCGTAATGCGGAATGCGTAATTCGGAATTGTTTTGTACAGCTTAACATTCAATGCAACTATCAAGGAGGTTCGTACCATGAAATTTGATCAGCAGAATATGGATGAAGCTTTTGCGTCAATGCTTTTGCCGGGTGAAAGCTGTACAGCTTCGGTTTACTGCGTTTTCAAGCGAACGGATTTTTTTGCCGGAGTCGGAACAAGAAACGTACTTCCCGGCTTTGCAGCCTGTACGGACAGAGGAAGGATTCTGACCGCAAGATTTCCGAGCTTGCTGTATTTCCTTTGCGATTGCGAAAAAAGCGCCTTTGAAATGAGTTTAATAAAAAAGCTGAAAATACATAAAAATATTTTTGGACAGTATCTTATAGAAGCGGTATTTCCCACGGAAAGAAAGGACTTCAAACTGAAATTTCAGGTCGCTCCCAAAATTTTAGGTGAAAGCTTCCCGAATCAGCAGCAGAATCTTGAAGAAATGCTGTCGGTGCTTTCCAGGTATGAAATTTAATTCTGAGGTATTAATGTCATGGAATTATGGGACTTATATAACGAAAACGGAGAATTGACAGGAAAAGACCATATTCGCGGTGAAGAACTGCCCGATAATCATTATCATCTTGTTGTTCATGTATGGATTAAGAACAGCAAAGGTCAATATTTAATTTCACAGCGTTCTGCTGACAGACCTACATTCCCTTTGATGTGGGAGTGCGTTGGCGGTTCGGTATTAAAGGGCGAAAGCAGCTTGCAGGGAGCTATCCGTGAAACAAAAGAAGAAGTAGGAATTGATATATCAAATTCAGATGGAAATATTGTTTTTTCAAAGCTTAGGGGAGTAATTAATGGAAAAAAGTTCAATGATATTCTGGACGTTTGGCTGTTTAAATATGACGGCGAGATTATGTTAAATCAAGCAACAACAGATGAGGTTGCACAGGTAAAGTGGCTTAACCGTGAGCAGATAAAAAGTTTGTATGACAATAATCAATTGGTTTATACTCTGGATTATTTCTTTGATAAAATAGATGTTTAAATTCAGATTTATATATGCAAAATCAAAATAACCAAGGAGGTCCTGATAATGAACATTTTCAGCAAAATTGCCGCAGGTCTGAAAAAGACCAAGGATTCAATGATGGGCAAGCTTGAAGCGCTGATGAATTCTTTTACAAAAATCGACGAGGAGTTTTTTGAGGAACTTGAAGAGCTGCTCATTACCTGCGATATTGGCGTGGAGACCTCTCTCGATATCTGCGGCGAGCTTCGCAAAAAGGTCAAGGAAAAGGGCATTACCGACCCTGCTCAGATAAAAAACGAGCTTAAAGAGATAATTACCGAAATGCTTGGCGAGGACAAGGGTATCGACACTTCTGCCAAGCCTGCGGTCATTCTTGTTATCGGCGTAAACGGCGCAGGAAAAACTACTACCATCGGCAAGCTTGCGGCGCGGTACAAAAACGAGGGGAAGAGCGTTCTCGTTGCGGCGGCGGACACCTTTCGTGCAGCTGCTATCGAGCAGCTTGAGGTTTGGACGGAGCGTGCAGGAGTTGATATCGTGAAGCACGCCGAAGGTTCCGACCCTGCTTCGGTAGTTTTTGATGCGGTAACAGCTGCAAAGGCGAGAGGTACGGATGTGCTTATCTGCGACACCGCAGGACGTCTTCACAACAAGAAAAATCTTATGGACGAGTTGAAAAAAATCAGCCGCATAGTACACCAGCAGGCGGAGGGCTGCTCGCTTGAAACTCTGCTTGTTCTGGACTCAACCACGGGACAGAACGCGGTCAATCAGGCAAAGCTTTTCAGCGAGGCTGCGGAAATTACGGGAATCGTTCTGACAAAGCTTGATGGTACTGCAAAGGGCGGCATAATCATTTCCATTCACCGCGAGCTTGGAATACCCGTTAAGCTTGTGGGTGTGGGCGAAAAGCTTGACGATCTGCAGGACTTCCATGCAAGAGATTTTGCAGATGCTCTATTTGAAACGGAAACTGATTTTGAATATAACTATGAGCGCCTGACCGATGGCGATGAAGAAAATATTTCCGAGGAAATAACGGAAGAAGCTACCGAAGAAATTCCCGCAGCGGAAGAGGTAATTGCGGAAACCGCAGAAGAAACAGATACAACTTTGGAAGCTGAGGAACCCGTTCCCGAAGCTGAAGAAGAGCTTGAAACGGAAGTAACGGAAAATGCGGAAGCAGAGGAAGAAGTACAGGAGAAAAAGGATCTGAAAAACGGCAAATTCGGATTCCTGTTCAAGGAAATCACATTCGGAAAAAAGAAAAAGGCTGACGAAAGTGAAGGCGAGAAATAATGAATTTTATTTCCGTAAATGAGCCTGACAAGTTTGTGTTCCACGATGGATTTATAGAGAAAATCCGGTTCAGCGGAAGTGATATGCTTTGGAATGTCAGTGATATCTGCGTTGAGAAAAATAATTCGCAGAACAGCGGTGAATTTGCTATGGGCATTGATGTTGCAGAGGTTGTTTTTAAAAATTATAATATAAGATCTGCTATGATTGACAATAAAGAAATGACGCAGGAACAATGGGAGGAAATAATCACATACTGCGGCGAAGCACATCCGTATTTTACCGGTATGACAGGCAATGCTTTTGATGACAGCGTGTCGATTGATGTGGAATATGTTTTTGAAAATTGGTTTGTTCAAATGAAATTTTTCTGCACGGAATTTATTGTACGCTGGGACAAGTTCAATGGCAGAGCGTGGTATGACATAGAGGGGAAGGATAGCTTGCTGAAACGTGCTGTCAAAAAATTATCTAAAAAAACGAGGAATAATATATGAAAATAATTCTCGCATCAAATAATAAGAACAAGCTTCGTGAGATTCGTGAAATTCTTGAGCCTGCTGGCATTGAGGTGCTTTCCCAGGCGGAATCGGGCGCTGATATCGAGGTAGAGGAAACCGGAAAAACCTTTGCCGAAAATGCTTATCTGAAAGCAAAGGCTGTATACGATATGACAGGACTTCCCGTGCTTGCCGACGACAGCGGACTTGAGATCGAAGCCTTGAACGGCGCACCGGGAATTTACTCCGCAAGATACGCTCCCGAGGGACAGCGCAAAGCGAAAGTCCTTTCGGAAATGAAGAACGTTCCCGACGAGAAGCGCACGGCTAATTTCACCTGCTGCATCTGCTATATTGACGGTCAGGGCAGGGAACACTATTTCGAGGGAAAATGCTTCGGAAAGATCGGCTATGAAAACCGCGGAACAAACGGCTTCGGATATGACCCGATTTTTATGTACGGCGAAAAATCCTTTGCCGAGCTTTCCGCAGAGGAAAAAAATACTGTCAGTCACAGAGCGCTTGCACTGAAAAAGCTGAAGGAATATTTTGTGAAGTAACCGCTTCCGGCGGATAAAATAAAAGGAGTATAAAGCTATGAAACTGCTTGCCATAGACGGTAACAGCATTATGAACCGAGCATTTTACGGAATAAAAATGCTGTCCAACAAAAAAGGCGTTTACACAAACGCTGTGACTGGATTTATGAATATTTACCTTGCTATGGTCGGCGAATTGAATCCCGACGGTATAGCCATTGCTTTTGACCTGCGTGCGCCAACGTTCCGCCATAAAGCTGTTGAAAGCTACAAGGCAAACCGCCATGGTATGCCCGATGAGCTTGCACAGCAGATGCCTATGATCAAAGAACTTCTTGCAGCTCTTGGTGCAAGGGTGATCGAGTGCGAGGGCTATGAAGCGGACGATATTCTCGGTACACTTTCAAAGATATGCGCCGATGAAAACAGCGAGTGCTATATCCTCACGGGAGACAGAGATTCACTCCAGCTTATAGACGACGGTACGACAGTTATGCTCCATACGACCAAGGGTACGATCAAGTACGACGAGTCGAAATTTATCGAGGATTACGGAATCAAGCCTATCGAACTTATTGATTTGAAAGCGCTGATGGGCGACAGCTCAGACAACATCAGCGGTGTAAAAGGTATAGGCGAAAAAACCGCTACCCAGCTTATCAAGGACTATCACACCATAGAGGGACTTTATTCTGCTCTTGAAAACGGAGATGTCACAGCAACAAAATCCGTGCTGGCAAAGCTTGAAACCGGAAAATCGGACGCCGAACAGAGCAAATGGCTTGCAACTATTGTGAAAAATGCGCCTAT
>JBJESH010000181.1:10695-13603 GCA_051882695.1 Oscillospiraceae bacterium
AATCGGACGCCGAACAGAGCAAATGGCTTGCAACTATTGTGAAAAATGCGCCTATTGAAACTGATATTTCTAAGTACAAAACCGGCGAAGCTGATGAGAAAAAAATTTCATCGCTGCTCACTGAGCTTGAAATGTTCAAGCTGCTTGAACGTCTTAAAATCAAACCTGCGGCGGTAACCGAAACTACTGAAATATCTGCGCCTGCGAAAAAAGAATATACTGTTAATGGCGAATTTTCGGGGGATATTGCTGCTCTTGAACAGGCTTCCTTCCTGATTAAGGACGGCGTTATGCAGCTGCTTGCGGACGGCAAAATCTATAACGTTTCGGACAAAAAAATGCAGCTTGACTTTCTTTCTTCGGACTGCAAAAAGTACACAGCAAACGCAAAGCCTGTGTACCGTTTTTGTATCGAAAACGGCACCGAGCTTAAAAATATTGCTGCCGACGCGGATATTCTTGGGTACATTCTTAACACCAATTCTTCCGAGTACACAACAGAGAGAATGTGCGCAGAATATGGTTCGCCAACATATGAGAATTTAGGGGAATTTTCTGAAATTGCAGCACTTGATACGCTTATTCCAATAATGCTTGCGGAAACGGAAAATCAGGGCATGACATGGCTGCTTGACGAGATTGAGCTGCCTCTTACCGAGGTGCTGGCTTCAATGGAGCATTACGGCGTGCGCGTTGACCGCGAAGGTATAAAATCTTTCGGCGAAAAGCTTACCGAAGAAATGACGGGACTTGAACAGCAGATATATTTTATGGCAGGACACGAGTTCAATATAGGTTCGCCCAAACAGCTTGGAGTCGTGCTTTTTGAAGAAATGGGACTTCCCACAGGCAAGAAGACCAAAACTGGTTATTCCACCAATGCGGACGTTCTGGAAAACCTCCGCGACAAGCACGAGATAGTTGACGCAATTTTGCAGTACCGCCAGCTTTCAAAGCTTAATTCAACTTATGTGGAGGGACTGCTCAAGGTCATAGCAGATGACGGCAGAGTTCATTCTGTATTCAAGCAGACGGAAACCAGAACGGGACGTATCTCTTCCGCCGAGCCGAATGTGCAGAATATTCCAGTCCGTACAGAATTGGGAAGGAATATGCGTAAATTTTTCGTTGCCGAGGAGGGTTATGTGCTTCTTGATGCGGATTACAGCCAGATCGAGCTGCGTATACTTTCCCACATGAGCGGCGACAAAAATATGCAGGACGGCTTCAACAAGGGCATGGATATTCATACTGCGACCGCTGCGCAGGTTTTCGATATGCCTGCGGATATGGTTACATCCGAGATGCGCCGTGCGGCAAAGGCGGTAAACTTCGGCATTGTCTACGGAATAGGTGCGTTCTCTCTTTCAAAGGATATTGGCGTCTCGGTTGCCGAGGCTGACAGATATATCAAGAACTATCTTGCAAAATACCCAGGCGTTAAGAGCTTTATGGAGAAAACCGTTGCTGATGCGCAGGAAAAGGGTTATGCGGTAACAATGTTCGGCAGGCGCAGACCTATTCCCGAGCTTAAAAATTCCAACAAGAACGTTCAGGCATTCGGCAAGCGAGCTGCAATGAATGCTCCTATTCAGGGTACTGCGGCGGATATAATCAAAATTGCAATGATAAAGGTATACAATAGGCTTAAAGCGGAAAAGCTTGATGCGCGGCTTATCTTGCAGGTACACGATGAGCTTATCATAGAGGTAAGCGAAAAGGACGCGGAGCGTGCTTCGGCGGTGCTGGGCGAGGAAATGCGCAGTGCTGCCAAGCTGGATATTCCGCTTACCGCCGATGTTTCAAAGGGAAGGACATGGTATGACGCAAAGGGCTAAGTCCGAAACAATTTCTGCGCTTGCGATCGAGTTCGTGTTTTACGGATTTATCGGATGGCTGTATGAAACCATTCTCACATCTGCGGTGTGGGGACGGTTTGCGGAGCGCGGCTGGCTCCATTTGCCGATTTGCCCGATATACGGCTTCTGTGCAATGGCTTTGCTGCTGATTTTCCGCAAGGAAAAAAGCGTGCTGAAAATATTTGTTTTAGGTACGCTGCTTACCACCGCCGCCGAGCTTGCTGCTTCGTATCTGCTGGATTTTTTCACGGAGGAACGGCTTTGGGATTATTATGACTGGAAGTTCAATTTCGATGGAAGAATAGCACTTGGAAGCAGCCTTATTTTCGGGGTACTGTGTGTGCTTCTTGTAAAGCTTCTGCACCCTGCGGCGAAATATGTTACGGACAGAATGAGCGGCAAAGCGCTGAAAATTACCGCCGTCGTACTTATCGGAGCAATTCTCATTGATGTTGTGATATTATTGCGGTGAGGATTTACAGTGGGTCGGTAAATCGGGACTTTACTTGGAGGAAAAGATGAGCAAGAAAAAAGAATGGATTAGTTTAATAATAGGATTTTTGGGTGCTATGCTTGGATTGTATGGTGTAGTATCTTTAAATCAGCATGTAATTATGCCATTACCTTTATGGGTAAGAATGATAAGCATGATAGTGAATTATTGGCTGATTGCGCTGATCCCGATAATCGTAGCATTTGTAAACAAGGAAAAGTTAAATGATTATGGATTCACCAAAGAAAAAATAGGATTTCAGATTTTTTCAGGTATTTTAATTGGTGTGGCTATGTCTTTAATATTAACTTTGATACCGCATTTGTTTGGACTTGGAGAAAATGTTGACAACGGTAAAAGGTATCAATATTTATGGCAGTTTGTTTATGAATTTTTCTATTGTGTATTTGCAGTCGGTTTTGTTGAAGAATTGGTATTTCGAGGATTTATTTATGGAAAAATAAAAAGTATTAGTCAAAAAGATATAACAGCTGTTATTGGCTCTTCGATTCTTTTCGGTGTATTTCATTTATTCAGCGGTAATATTATTCAAATG
>JBJESH010000182.1:0-3295 GCA_051882695.1 Oscillospiraceae bacterium
TCCGCGGCGGAGAGGTAGTTGTTGAGGTTGACAAGCTTATCTCAAAGCTTTCCGAAGCTGCTGCTGTGGCTGTAAATGCAGGCTTCTCGGTTATTTCCGCAAGCGCTGTAAAGGTGCTTAATATTGCGTAATAAACGATGAAATTCGGGACGAAAAAACGCAAGCGTTGTCTGAACCGTCCCGAAATCCGGTATATGCACAATTACTTGTAGGGGCGGATTCAATATCCGCCCGTAATATTAAACGCTGATAAAAATCAGGAAATTAACGGGCGGAAATAGATTCCGCCCCTACATAATTTTTGCCGCAAAAAAATGGAAATTATATAAAGGAGGTAAATGATCTTATGAACGATGATATGCTGCTTGAACAGCTGAACAGATTTACCAGACGTGAGCTTTCGGCGGACGAAGTTTACATTTTTACCGTTACGCTCTGCGATAACGAGGTTGACCGTGACAACGAACGGTTTTCACGGAAGTCTCTTGATGAGATGGCGGAGAAGTTTATCGGCGTTACGGGAATTTTCGACCACGACCCAAAGGGAGGAAATCAGACTGCACGGCTTTTTATGACCGAAGTTGTTGAGGAGGAACGTGAAAATTCCGCAGGGGAGAAGTACGCTTATCTTAAAGGCTATGCTTACATGGTGCGTACGGAGTCAAATGCCGATCTTATCCGTGAAATTGACGGAGGCATAAAAAAGGAGGTTTCCGTTTCATGCTCTTCTGCCCGTCAGGTATGCTCGGTATGCGGTGCTGACAGGCGCGTCAAGGCGTGCCGCCATGTCAAGGGCAGAACCTATGACGGCAAAAAATGCTTTTTTACTCTGGAGGATATTTCAGACGCTTATGAGTGGAGCTTTGTTGCCGTTCCTGCTCAGGTCTGTGCAGGGGTAACAAAAGGGTTTGACGGTGAAGGCTGTTCCGAAAGCCGCACCGATACTGAGGGAAGAGTTATTCGTGCGCTTATCCTGAAAGATCCCGACGGCTGTGCAAAAAAGATATTTGACAGTGTTAAGGACAAGCTTTCAGACGGTGAGCTGGAGGAGCTGTGCAGTTCTCTTTCGGCAGGGAAAAATGTCGGAAGCTGTGAGGAATATATGATGGGATAAATCTTCGTTTGTGGCACGGTAACGATAGAACTTCTTTATCGGTACTGTCCTAAGGGGTGTCCCCTTTGCCATTCCGCTTGTTAATATGTGGAATGAATAAAGTTTGTGGCACGGTAACGATAAAAACTTCTTTATTGGTACTGCCCTGAATTCGCCACTATATTATATATAGTATGAAAGGAGTATTTTATGGTACTTGATGTTGATAAGGTATTTTCGGTATTCAGGCTTTTTTACGGAGAAGATGACGCCGAAAGCTTTGTTCCCGTTGCGGAGCTTGCGGCGGAGTATACTTCGGGCAGGATACTCGGCGATGAAAATTCTGCCGACCCGCGTCTTTACTATCTTGCGGCTGCGGAGACTCTTTGCAGGGTACTGGAAATAAAGGCGGCGAGGGAACGGCTTGTTCTGACAAAAACGGGAGCTGTTCCCCAGGAGGCGGAACATTATTCGCGTCTTGCTTATGCCCGTGAGCTTTACAAGGGTTATGAGGCGCTTTGCGTGGGAATTATCCGTGACGACGGTTTCCTCTTTTTAAGAATGGAGTGACGGAATGAGCATTATTACAAATATAATTTCGGCGGTGACTGCGGCAGGCATTGACTGTGAGCGCGAATACTGCCGTGTTACGGGTTATAATTTGCCGAGAGGCAAGCTTTATGCTTATGCCGGAATAAAGAAAATAAAGCTTGACAGGCTGAGAAACGGTGTTTCCGACGCTTTTGTACAGGTGCGTGTGACGGTTCAGGCCTTCGGAGCTGCCGGGGCTGTTATACAGAACGCTGCCGAAAAGGCAGTTGTTCCTGCGGTGATGGGCTGTGGTGAGGAAATATACGGGGTTGAGATATCGGAGACATTTTATGATGTGAAGTCCGACAGAGTTTACTGTGAGATAATTTTTGATGTTCGGAGGTGCGGCTATGACATTTGCAGCCGATAAAAATTCCGCTGTGTTCGGCGGTGTGAAGATATTCGTTGAGGAATACTCCTTTTCACGCTCGGCTGCGGCAGGGGAGACCCAGCTTGCAAACGGCGGAGTTTCGGTATTCAACGGCGGCGGAAAAGCAGTCAGGGTCAAGCTTTGCGGCACTTCCGAAGGTCCCTGCGCGGATATTCTTGACGGGCTTTTGTGCAATTGTACGGCTCTTGACCTTATTTACGGAGGAATGCAGTTCGGCGGCGCTGTGCTTACTTCATACAAATGTGAAGGGAAAAGCGGCGGTTCGGAGAGAGTTACTGCCGAATTTGTCTGTGAGGCGGCTGTGTCTTCCGTTTCGGGAGGCACGGAAGTATGAGTGCTTTGCTGAAGCTTAAAAGGATAGACGGCAGTGTTTTTGAAACGGACAGGCTTATCGGTTTCAGATGCGTAAAAGAAAGGTACACGCCATACAGCAGCCTGTCTGTTACAGCGCTTGCCGATGAGTTTATTTCGGACGTAGTGGAGGTACGGTTTGAAGTTGACGGGGAAATAATTCACATGGGAATAATGGATGATCTTTCCGTTACGAAAAGCGGCGGGAAAACTGTTCTGAGACTGTCGTCGAGAGGGTTTTCCTCAATGCTTGCCCAGAATGAGCTTGCGCCCGGTCTGATGACGATGCTTTCTCTGAACAAGCTTATGAGCGAGAAGATGATAGTTCCGAATGTGACATGGCAGGACAGCTCCGACACGGTGCGTTATATTTATGTCAAGGAGCATGACAGCCAGTGGTCGGCTATTGTAAGTCTGTCGCTGACTCTTTACGGCGATTACCCTTATATAGGCGGTGTAAATGAGATAAGGCTCACGCCAAAGGAGCAGCTTATGACGGTCGCTCCGTCAAAAATTTTTGAGGAGGGACGGATCGGTGCTTACTCCAAGATCGTCAGCCATTACCACATGAAGGACGTCAATGACGAGTACAGCTATAACTACACCGACGGCTTTGCCGAGGAAAGAGGGATAATCCGCCACAAGTATGTTGCCTATGACAAGCAGTTTACTGCGCTGGACGACATGGGACTGCAGTACCGTCTGAATTTTACGGAGAGAGGCTGCGGCAGCAGGTTTCTGAGCTATCCCGGATATTCGGGAGAGGAGCTCAGGGACAGAGTGATTTTCCCCGATGGAACAGAGGCGGAGATATCCGCTCTGGACATATGCGGAAACGCTAAAAAGGGTATCTTCACAAAGATAAGCTG
>JBJESH010000183.1:0-3281 GCA_051882695.1 Oscillospiraceae bacterium
TTTTGCAAGTATTGACAACTGTAATGTTATGTATTATAATATTTTTGTAATATATTTTTAATATTAAAGGGAGCAGTGTAATGTTAAAAAGGGGTATAAAATATCTTGTTGTAATGCTTGCAGCTGCAGTGCTTATGACCGGATGCGGAGAAAAGTTTTCTTTCTCTCAGGCTGAGCTTACAAACGCTATAGGTGAGAAAAAAGCATACTTCGACAAAATGGAAATCAAGCCTGTTGACGATGGAGAAACAGGCAATGAACTTATGGAACAGGCTAAGACACTGGGCGGTGCAGATTTTTATACATACTGGCTTATGCACAATGGCTCGGAGGAGAATTTTGATATGGTCGCCGTAAACTTTTCATACGGAAAGGTTTATTCGGTTGAGCTGGGAACGTGGGGAGATTCACTGTCGGAACATACTGTTTTAGGTATCCATGCAGGAGAAAGCAGT
Organism: Oscillospiraceae bacterium; assembly: GCA_051882695.1. Taxonomy (GTDB): domain Bacteria; phylum Bacillota; class Clostridia; order Oscillospirales; family Ruminococcaceae; genus RGIG8773. The sequence goes on from JBJESH010000183.1 coordinate 456, forward strand.
GGATCGGCATATGCAAAGGCGGAGGAATACTTCGGCGAAAAAGGAACGGCTCTTTCCGATGACAAGCAGATGTGGGGTCTGACCGACATGAAGTACGACTATGTTGATTTCGGTTCAGATAAAAAGGGGTGGCTTTCATTTTCAATTGATGTGGAGACAGACACCGTTATAACTGTTGAATACAGCAAATTCTGATAAAACAAATTTCTGATTTATGAATTGTTAATATTTTGTATAAGACATTTGCTATTAATCTGCATAAAATATATGCTATAATGTTTATAAGTTTGTACGATATTGATATATTATATTGAAAATTCAGAAAGGAGACGCCGAAGTGGACAGACGAATTAATATCGGGCTTATGATAAGTCATCTTGAAGATGATTTTGCAAGCGCTGTTTGCCGCGGCGCTATTATTGCTGCAAAGGAAATTGACGCAAACCTGATAATTTTCCCCGGAAGATATATTGACGGTGTTTATGCCGATAAGAAACGTACAGAGTATGAGTATCAATATAATACGCTGTTTTCGTATGCATTTCCGGAGGATATAGATGTGCTGCTTGTTCTGGCAGGCACGATAGGAAACTCTCTTTCAAGTGAAAGGAAAAAGGATTTTCTTGCACAGTTTAACGGCATTCCCGTTATTACCATCGCCAGCGAGGTAGAGGGATATCACTCGGTATGCTTTGACAACAAAAGCGGTATTCGTGAGTGCATTGAGCATCTCATAAACGAACACAGATGTACAAAAATAGGATTTGTCAGCGGACCTAAAACAAACGGTGACGCTATTGAAAGGCTTGACGTTTACAAAGAAACTCTCGAAAGAGCAGGAATTCCCATTGATGAGAACAGAATTGCTTACGGCAGATTTTCTCCTTATAGTCAGGAAACAGTCAGAGAACTTCTTGACAGATGTCCCGATCTTGAGGCTATTGCTTTTGCAAATGACGCAATGGCCAGCGGTGCTTATGATGTATTTGAGGAACGGGGAATTGAAGTAGGCAGGGATATTCTTGTTACCGGCTTTGACGATTCGCCTATTGCGGCAAATCTTGTACCGCCGCTTACTACTGTACTTGCCGACGCTTCGGAGCTTGGCTATGACGCAGTTCGTGAATGCCTTGTATATATGGAAACAGGGGAGCTGCATGACAGGCGTGTACGTTCATACATGATAAAGCGCAAATCCTGCGGATGCAAGGTGGATGTATCAGCTGAATATACATACAAAGATGTTTTTGTATTCAATCATTGCTGGTGCCGTTCCGATATGCAGACGGTCAATGCGGTGATAAGATTTCTTTTTGACAGCCGCAAAACGGGAAGCGCAGCTTTAGATGTCAAATCTGCTTTTGAGCAGTATCTGAACAGCATTTTCAGAATTCTGCATTCGGACGACCATGGCGGCATCATTCTTACGGAAGAGGCTATTGATTATATTCCGGCTGCATTTGAGGATCTGCTTACTTCAGAAGCAATGACCTGCATAGATCATGACAGGCTTTGCAGTGTTATAGATTATCTTAATCAGCGTTTTGCTGCCGGTCTGGAAAGTCAGGAGGACAAGAAACGGCTTGCTTCTGTTTTTATCAGTATGTATCAGATACTTATGCGCGCAGTTGTGAATTACAGCAACAGGCGTGTTGACGAGGTCGAATTCCTTACATGGCAGTCAAATTCGATCACAAAGGACATGCTTTTGTTTGACAGCTATGATGATTCTGGCTATGGCTCAGTTACCGACAAGCTGGCAAGACTTAATATGGCAAGCAGCTATATTTATATTTTCCCGGAAACGCTTACCCATAAAAAGGAACAGACATGGCTTCCGCCGTCTAAGGTACTTCTGAAATCATATCACAACAAGGATATTGCAGAAACCGTTCCGGTCGAAGATCAGGAGATATCAATAAGGCATTTGTTCAATCACAGGTATATTCCGACTGACAGGCGGTTTACCATGATTTTGTCGGCTATATTCCTTAATGCAGACCATTACGGACTGTTTCTCTGCGAGCTTGAATATGATTATTTTTATTACATAAGCTCTTTGTCTGCACAGCTTTGTGCTGCGATGAAGATCCTCAGGCTTATTCAGGATAAGGAAAATATCCGTCTTGAGCTGGAACAGACGCTTATGCAGATAAAGGAGAAGAATCTTCAGCTTGATACTATATCCAAAATTGACGAGCTTACCGGAGTTTACAACAGACGCGGATTTTTTGCTCAGGCAAACAGTGCAATATGTTCGCCTATGAACGAAGGCCGCGACGCTATAATTGTTTTTGCTGACCTTGACAGTCTGAAAACCATTAATGACTCGTTCAGCCACGAGGACGGCGACTTTGCAATAAAGAACTCTGCCCGTATACTTTGCGACTCTTTCAGAGGCTCAGACATAATCGGACGTATCGGCGGCGATGAATTTTCGGTTCTGGCAATGGTTGAACATACCAGCAGCGAGGAGGTAACGTCTATTGTACGTTCCAGAATTGCGGCGGCCACCGAAAGCTTCAACATGACTCACGATAAGCCTTATATCGTTCATATGAGTGTGGGCGTGTACGCGTTCAAATGCGGGCCGGAGGTTGAGCTTTCAAAAATTCTTGCGCAGGCTGACAATGTTCTTTATGATGAAAAGAAAAACAAAAAATCTATTCTCAGGCAGTAAGGGTTTATACTTTGCTGAAACAGAAAACCGTTTTGATGTTATTGTCAAAACGGTTTTGCTTTTGTCGGAAATGTCAGGTATGATAAATTACAGTTTAGTGTACAATTTTTCGTAGTAATCAGCGAAGCGACTCAAAAAAGTTCGCC
>JBJESH010000184.1:0-3280 GCA_051882695.1 Oscillospiraceae bacterium
GTTCCTTCGGGGAGGTACTCCTCGGAAATTATTTTGCCGTCTATACGAATAGTATTAATTATACTTGTTTTGTCATAAGGTATAATGAATTTGCCCCGTACCGACGTTTCGGGAAGATTTCTTGCGATGCAGTCCAGCAGGTCGTCAAAGCCTGTCTTTTGTTTTGCGGAAATCTTTACTGTTCGCTCGTCGCACTTTATATTTTCTGCTTCGGGCAGCAGGTCGCATTTATTCAGCACATCTATTCGGGGTATACCATCGCAGCCAAGCTCTTTCAGAACTTCGGCGGTGACTTCTGCCTGTTCATAGCCGTCGTCGGCGCTTATATCCACGAGATTTATGATTATATCTGCGCTTGCGGCTTCTTCAAGGGTGCTTTTGAATGCTTCAACAAGGTTGTGAGGAAGGCGGCGGATGAGTCCTACCGTGTCGATAAGCAGGACGCTTCTGCCGTCGGGAAGCTCTATCGCCCGTGAGGTGATATCAAGGGTGGCGAAAAGCTTGTTTTCGGCAAGCACTCCTGCATCGGTCAGTGCGTTAAGAAGCGTGGATTTTCCTACGTTGGTATAGCCTACTATTGCTGCGGAAAGGACGTTGTCCTTTTTTCTCCTTGCGCGGTGCAGCTCACGGCGGCGTTCAAGCTCTTTCAGCTCGGCTTCAAGGGCTTCGATACGCCTGCGGATATGCCGCTTATCGGTTTCAAGCTTGGATTCGCCGGGGCCTCTTGTGCCTATTCCGCCGCCGAGACGGGAAAGCTCCACGCCTTTTCCTGCAAGTCGGGGCAGGCGGTATTTTTGCTGGGCAAGCTCTACTTGCAGGCGGCCTTCCTTTGTAAGGGCACGCTGGGCAAAAATATCAAGTATCAGGGTGGTGCGGTCGATAACGCGGATATCCAGTATTTTTTCAATATTTCTGGTCTGGTTTGCGGTAAGCTCGCAGTCGAAGATAACGAGATCAATTTCAAGAGCTGCGGCTTCTTCGGCAAGCTGTTCAAGACGTCCCGAACCGATAACTGTGGCGCTGTCGCAGGCAGGGCGTTTCTGTATAACCCTTGCGGCTACTTCGACTCCTGCTGTTGCGGAAAGCTCTTCAAGCTCGTCAAGAGAGCGTTCGGCGTCGAACTCGCCTGTGTCTGCCGAAACCAGGACGGCTCGGGTCACGGTTTCGGTGATATTATCGGTCATTGGGATCACTCCTTTAGGGTTATTGCGGCAAGCCGCTGTAAAGCAAATATGTAAGCATTTCGTTTTTTGTAGGGGCGGAATCTATTTCCGCCCAAATAAATGCTGTCTGTAATACGGGCGGATATGGAATCCGCCCCTACATAATTGTTCCACATGGAACAATTTTAATTTTTAATAAAACTCGTAAACGAACACTTGCGCTCGTTTTAATTACGAATTACGCATTCCGAATTCCGAATTAATTAATAAGCTTTGCCCCAGTATACCATAGTTTTTGCAGGCTTGCCGCAGCATATGCACTTGTCGGACAGGTTTTCCTGCTCAAAAGGTATACATCTTGAGCCTACGCCTGTTGTTTCCTTGATCTTGTCCTCGCACTCCTCGTCGCCGCACCACATTGCTTTTACAAAGCCGTCGCCGTTCTTTTCAAGGGCTTCGGTGATCTCTTCCATTGTTGTGCAGGAGTAGGTATGCTTCTCACGGTTTTCAAGTGCCTTTGCGAACATTCCCTCCGGAATTTCCTTTTCAAGCATATTAACCGCGATTTCTGTAATATCATCAAGTGAAACGTCCTGCTTGACGCCGTTATAGCGTGTGCAGACTACGCACTTATTTGCTTCGATATCCTTAGGTCCAAGCTCGATACGAACAGGTACGCCTTTCATTTCGTACTCGGCAAACTTCCAGCCGGGAGAGTTGTCGCTGTCGTCTACTTTTACTCTGATTCCTGCGGATTTGAGCTTGTCCGCAAGCTCGTTTGCCTTATCGAGGACGCCCTCCTTGAACTGCTGGATAGGGATAATTACTGCCTGTACGGGGGCAACCGCAGGGGGAAGGACAAGTCCGCTGTCATCGCCGTGGGTCATGATTATTGCGCCGATAAGACGGGTGGTAACGCCCCATGAGGTCTGGTGGGGGTAGACCTTTTTATTTTCCTTGTCGGTGTACATAATTTCAAATGCTTTTGCAAAGCCGTCGCCGAAATAGTGGGAGGTACCTGCCTGAAGTGCTTTGCCGTCGTGCATAAGTGCTTCGATAGCATAGGTTGCTTCTGCGCCTGCAAACTTGTCGCTGTCGGTTTTTCTGCCCTTTACAACAGGCATTGCAAGGGACTTTTCGCAGAATTCTGCATAGACGTTAAGCATACGCTCGGTTTCCTCAATTGCCTCTTCCGCGGTTGCGTGGATAGTGTGACCCTCCTGCCAGAGGAATTCTCTTGAACGGAGGAAGGGACGGGTGGTCTTCTCCCAGCGAACAACGGATACCCATTGATTATAAAGCTTAGGCAGGTCGCGGTAGGAGTGGACGATGTTTGCGTAATGCTCGCAGAAGAGCGTTTCCGAAGTAGGACGAACGCAGAGTCTGTCCTCAAGCTTTTCGGAGCCGCCGTGAGTTACCCATGCAACCTCGGGAGCGAAGCCCTCGACGTGGTCCTTTTCCTTCTGGAGAAGGCTTTCGGGAATGAACATAGGCATACACACGTTTTCGTGGCCTGTTGCCTTGAACATACCGTCAAGTATTCTCTGCATATTTTCCCATATTGCATAGCCGTAGGGACGTATTACCATACAGCCCTTAACGGAGGTGTATTCGACCAGTTCTGCTTTTTTACAAATATCGGTATACCACTTGGCGAAGTCCTCGTCCATTGAGGTAATAGCTTCGACCATTTTTTTGTTATCTTTTGCCATGTTAATAACTCCTTTTATTTACTATCTGTATTTTTACTATCATTAATACTTTCTGTATTGCTTTTATCAGCTTTTGGGCGGTCCTCAAAAATGCTGTAGACCTTATAATCATTTTCCGAAGTTAAATTATCCTCCACCCTTTCGGGACTTGGTTTCTTTTTGGTGATACCGTCGATAAGCTTTGCTGCTTTCGGGGTAAGGACGGCGATAAGCCAGACCAGCAGGAGCAGTCCCAGCATAGCGCCGCCGAACTTACCGAACAGGGCAAGCGACTCGTAGTTGATATTTTCAAAAACGGCGGGCATATACCGCACTCCTTTCAAATAAAGATACAGATTCATTATAGCACAGATTTTTTTAAAATACAACTATTATTTATATAAATCAGGGGGATTTGCGGCTTGG
>JBJESH010000185.1:0-3277 GCA_051882695.1 Oscillospiraceae bacterium
ATATACAGACACAGCTTGCAGCGTGCAAGACTGCAACCGAGACCGTTGAGATTACCCGTAAGGGCATTGCGCTGTTTATCGGTGACAAAGAAACAGAGCGCATTTTTCCTGCGGATAAGCTCGGTGATATTGACACAGACGAAATTGCGGCTTTTTGGTGGGCGCTTAACGCCGAGAGCAATAAAGCGACTCAGGCAGTTATCGAAAAGTACGCACCAAACCCCGTTATCAAAAAGGTTAAGTAATGTTTGGCTGCGAGCTTCCGACGGAGTTTGAGAGCGGTGGTGTCAGGTACCCGTTCCACTCGGATTTCCGCGAGTGGATAAGGTTTGAGAGCCTGATTATAAACTCGGACGTTCCCGAAAATATCAAAAATGTTCTTGCTTTGAGATTGATTTTTGCAGGAAACGTCCCCGATGATATTATCGGCGCTGAAAAATTTATCCTTTGGTTTTACCGCGGAGGGCGTGAAAAACGTGCCGCAAATAACGACAGCAGCGGCGCTGACAGCCTTGAAAGCCGTCGGGTATATGATTTTGAATACGATTTTGAGTACATTTACGCGGCGTTTTTGGAGCAGTACGGCATAGATTTAATAGAAATTGACTATTTACATTGGTGGAAGTTTCGGGCGCTGTTTAAGGGGCTGCATGACTGCAGGCTGACTGAGATAATGGGGTACCGCGGCGCGGATATCCCCGACGAACTGCCCGACAGCCGCAAGGCGTTTTTACTGGATATGCAGGAGCTTTATGAGCTGCCTGTCTCCCTCACAGAGCAGCGGCGCATCGAAAAGGCTATGCGGTATCTTGAGGGATAAAAATACCGCCCTGCGGAGGGCGGTGGGAAGATTATTCGTTTTTGTTCTTTTTTTCAAGCATACCGTAAATCTTTTTTAATTCGATGAGCTCTGATTTCAGACTTTCGTTTTGATTTTCTTTGAGTTCCTTAACCGTTGAAATCAACTCTTCTTGATGTTTAAGTATGCCTTCGAGCATAAGAAATATAATAGCAAGCGCAAGTAAAGAAAGTCCGAGCGTAATCCCAAGCGTAACGGAATTAAGCACTGCTATGCCAATTATGCCTGCAACAATACCAAGAACGGCAAAAAGTATGGCGATTTGTCTTGCTGACTTTGAATTCATAGTTTCACCCCCTTTTTTATGTAAAATTTTATTTATTATACCACATAATGGAGTATTGCGCAATAGTTTTGAAAGGAAGTGGAAATAATGCCTGTTGACGGCTCACTTATATTTGATACAGGTCTTGACAACAACGGGTTTGCCAAGAATTTAGGCACGCTTACAACAGCTGCAACAGCCGCAGCGGCAACAATTACAACCGCATTTACGGCTGCTTCCGCGGCGGCGGTAAACGTCGGCATGAATTTTGAGTCCTCGATGTCACAGGTGGCGGCTACAATGGGAATTACCTCTGCTGCCGAAGAGTTTGAAATACTCTCCCAAGCGGCAAAGGATATGGGCGAAACAACAAAGTTTTCCGCGTCGCAGGCTGGCGAAGCGCTTAATTATCTTGCACTCGCAGGATATGATGCGGAAAAGTCTGTTGCGGCTCTCCCGACAGTGCTTAACGTTGCTGCAGCAGGCGGCATGGAGCTTGCCTCCGCCTCCGACATGATAACGGACGCAATGTCGGCTCTTGGTTTGGAGACGTCCCAAATGGCGACCTTTGCCGACCAGCTTGCAGTCACGGCGCAAAAGTCTAATACATCCGTGTCGCAGCTGGGCGAAGCAATTCTCACGGTCGGCGGTACGGCTAAGTCCCTTTCGGGCGGTGTCGTGGAAATGAACACTGCGCTTGGTATACTTGCTGACAACGGTATAAAAGGCGCAGAGGGCGGTACGGCTCTGCGAAATGTTATACTTTCGCTGTCTGCTCCGACAAGCACGGCGGCGGAAACTCTTGACCGTTTAGGTGTCACGGCATTTGATGCAAGCGGCTCAATGCGACCGCTGGAGGATACTTTTGCAGACCTTAACACGGCTCTTTCCAAGCTTTCCGACCAAGATAAAAATGCTGTTTTAAATGATATTTTTAACAAGGTTGACCTTAAATCGGTAAATGCACTGCTTGGCACATCTGCCGAACGCTTTGACCAGCTGAGCGGATACATTGCCGACTGCGAGGGTGCTGCAGCTGACATGGCTAAGACCATGGACGACAACCTCAAGGGCGATTTGACGATAATGCAGTCCGCCCTCGAGGGCGCAGGCATTGCGGCATATGAAAAGTTTCAGGTACCCATGAGGACAGCGGTGCAGGAGGTAACTGCTTCGATTGGCGACTTGACCAAAAGCCTTACCGATGGCGAGCTTTCCGACAGCATGGATAAGGTTGCAAGTGCTTTTAGCGATATTGCGAGCAATGCACTTAAAATCCTTGCAAATGATGTTCTTCCGGCTGTTGTTCAGGGGTTTGCATTAATTGTAGACCACGGCAGCGAAATTATATCTGTTGCGGCAGGTATAGGTGCGGCTTTCGTAGCATGGAAAGTTGTCCCTATAGTAACTGCCATTGTTGCAAGTTTTCAAACTGCAAATATGCAATTGGCTTTACTTGCGGCAGAATCGGGTACTGCTGCCGTTGCACAAACTGCTCTTGCTGGTGGTCTTAGCCTTACAGAAATTGCGGCAGGATTATTTACCGGGAAAATTACTCTCAGTACAGCTGCCACAGCGGCATTTAATGCTGTATGCTCTGTTAATCCTATTGTATTGATTGCTACGGCTCTTGCCGCGGCAACAGTGGCGCTGGTTACCTACGCCAATACTTGCGACAGCACACACAACAAAATAAAAGAAGTAAACAAAGCAATTGAAGATGCAGCGCAAAACACAAAAGACTCTATATCCGCTTCTGAAGGTGAAATTGCTGTCGTTAAAGATAAAATGCAGAAATACGAAGAACTGCGAAAACAATATGAAGAAACAGGCAAAGGCGAGGAACAGTTAAAGGCGCTTGCAGAAGAATTACAGCAGTATATGCCCGAGGGCACACAGCTTATTGATGAGCAGACGGGGGCGTATAACTCTCTTGCGGACTCAATTGATAGTGTTACCGAAGCAATGCGCAGGAAAGCAACTATAAATGCGTACGAAGATGAGTATACCGAATTAATCAAACAGCAGCTTGCCGCCGAAAAAGCTCTTGAGGATGCTTCTGCAAAACTTTCCGAGACCTCAAAATGGGGTCTCGCAGGAGAAGTTTACAATGCCAAAGATTATAATGATGCATTAAAAGCGGTTGAGGACAT
>JBJESH010000186.1:0-3273 GCA_051882695.1 Oscillospiraceae bacterium
TCCCAAAGAAGAACGCACATACGATTTATTGGACGAATTGAATATTGAATATGAAAGAGTTGACCACGAACCGGCTATGACCATGGATGCCTGCGACGATATAATTAATGCATTTCATACGCCTATATGCAAAAATCTTTTCTTGTGTAATGCAGGTAAAACAGACTTTTATTTACTCGTCATGCCGGGGGATAAGAAATTTAAAACGAAAATCGTGTCAAGTCAGCTGGGTGTTTCCAGACTTTCCTTCGCTCCCGAAGAATATCTTCTGGATTTTCTTGATATTACTCCCGGCTCCGTAAGCATTATGGGACTTATGAATGATAAGGATAACCGGGTTAAGCTTTTGGTAGATCGTGAAATTCTTAACGATGAGTATTTTGCCTGTCATCCGTGCATAAATACTTCATCGATAAAGCTTCGCACATCGGATGTTTTCGGACCTTTTCTGGAGAAAATACACCACGAAGCGGTATATGTAGATTTGGTTGTTTCGGATTCATGATAATCAATATTCCGGGAACATGGCTCGGATGGTGGTCTGATGAAGCATTTGCACCAAGTCATATTATGATTTCATATAGAAATGCAAAATGATATTTGCAAATTCTTGTTTATTTCAAGTCAATGTTACCGAGACACAAATGAAAAAAATTATACAAAACTAAATTACGGAAAGGGTGCAGGCTCAGCCTGCAACTTCCAATTTATCCATTAGATTATTAAAATAACCTGAGAAGAAAATTCCTTCTCAGGTTAATTCTTTATATCTGATTTTATTTTTTCAGAAGCGATTTGAGCCTTGACATTGCCTCAACAGTGTTTTCCTTTGAACCGAAAGCTGTCAGACGGAACCAACCCTTTCCGTTGGGACCGAAGCCCTCTCCGGGAGTTCCTACGACTTGAATTTCATTCAGCAGGTAATCGAAGAATTCCCAGCTTCCCATATTGCCGGGGCATTTGAGCCAGATATACGGCGAGTTCTTTCCGCCTGTATACTTGATACCAAGCTCGTCGCAGGTATCCGCCATAATGCGTGCGTTTTCCATATAATAATCAATTGCCTCGTGAGTCTGCTTCTGTCCATCAGCGCTGAAAACAGCCGCAGCAGCGCACTGAATTGGGTATGATACACCGTTGAATTTGCTTCCCTGACGGCGGCACCAGATTTTGAATACGCTTACAGCTTCTCCGTCATAGGTGTATGCATTAAGCTCTTTCGGAATTACAGTATAGCCGCAGCGTGTTCCGGTAAAGCCTGCTGTCTTGGAGAGAGAGCATATCTCAATTGCACATTCTCTTGCGCCCTCAATTGCAAAAATACTTCTCGGCAGCGACTTGTCACGGATAAACGCTTCATACGCCGAATCGAAAATAATTATCGCATTTTTGCTTTTTGCATAATCGACCCATTCTTTAAGCTGCTCCTTGGTGTAAACCGAGCCTGTAGGGTTGTTGGGCGAGCAAAGGTAAATGATATCGCAGTCAACGGACGGGTCGGGCATTGCCGCAAATCCGTTTTCTTCGTTTGAGCTTGCGTAAATGATATCCTTGCCGCTCATTGTGTTTGAGTCAACATAAACGGGGTAAGCAGGGTCGGTAACGAGAACTGTATTCTGCTCTCCGAAAATATCGACGATATTTCCGCAGTCGCTTTTAGCACCGTCGTTTATCAGTACCTCTTCCGGGTCAATGTCAACTCCAAAGCTTTTGTAATAACCCGAAACAGCCTCACGCAGGAAAAGATAACCGCGTCCGCTGTCTTCATACCCTTTGAAGGTTTCCTTGTGCAGCATTTCATCTGCGCCTTTTTTCATTGCGTCAACAACAACGGGAGCAAGCGGCAGCGTAACATCGCCGATACCCATTCTTATAAGTTTTTTATCGGGATTTGCTGCCTGATAAGCCTTGAGCCTTTTGGCAATGTCGATAAAAAGATAATTTTCCTTTAATTTGAGAAAATTTTCATTTATAAAAGCCATAATGACCGTCCTTTACAATTCAATTTCACCGTCAAAAACCTTTGCTGCAGGACCTCTCATTAAAACAGTCCCGTCGCTTTTGTAAGTAATTGCAAGATCGCCTCCGCGAAGCTTCAGAGTGATCTCCTCATCATGCTTTGAGTAACCGCATAAAACTGATGCAACGGCAGTAGCGCAAGCGCCTGTACCGCAAGCCCATGTTTCTCCGCTTCCACGTTCCCAGACGCGCATTTTAAGAGTGCGGCTGTCGATTATCTCACAAAACTCGGTATTTACTCTTTCAGGGAAAAGCTTGTGATTTTCAAATGAAGGACCGATTTTTTCAAGGTCCAGCTTGTCTATACCTGTTGTGAAAAGTACACAGTGTGGATTACCCATTGAAACAGCAGTAACATTGTGCATTTTTCCATTTACTTCGATTGGTTTGCCGATGAATGAGTCGCCCTCGGCAAGCATTGGGATATCGGCAGGCTTGATGACAGCCTTGCCCATATCGACCTCCACAGTTTCCACAAGACCATCTTTAACGAACAATTTCAACCGTTTTATGCCGCTTTTGGTTTCAAGTGTAATATCTGTTTTATCGGTAAGACCGTTATCGTAAACATATTTGCCTATACACCTGCTGGCGTTTCCGCACATCATTCCCTCAGAGCCGTCTGCATTGAACATACGCATACGGAAATCTGCCTTGTCTGACGGCATGATAAGCACAAGACCGTCTGCGCCTATGCCGAAATGGCGGTCGCTTATAATTTCCGAAACTTTTTCGGGATTTTCAACTGTTTCGTTAAAGCAGTTAACATAAACATAGTCGTTGCCTATGCCCTGCATTTTTGTAAATTTCATGATGCAAATTCCTTTCGGCAATTACATTTCATAAGTTTTAAGAATATCCTGTGCAACCTCGACCTGCGGAACACGCATATCCATAGCCCGCTTCTGAATCTGCCTGTGGGCGTCTGCCTCGGAAATTCTCAGATATTCTACCAGTACACATTTTGCACGGTTGATAAGTCTGATGTCGCGCAGCTTGGTTTCAAGCTTTTCCTTCTCATTTTTGAATTCCTTACTGTGTTCGTTTGAAAGTACAACGAATCTGAAAGTCTGCAAGAGCAGGGGTTTATTAAGTGGCTTAGGAAGTACAAAAATATCGAGACTGCCGATTTTGGTTGCAATTTCTCCGCAGACCTTTGATGGTGCGGCGATTATTGCTCCGCAGCCGTTTTTAGCGGCGTGGACTGCAAGTTCCAGTCCAAATTCATTTTTCAGCGGAGCGTTTACAATAACA
>JBJESH010000187.1:0-3265 GCA_051882695.1 Oscillospiraceae bacterium
GATCTGCGGTACGCCGATACCTGCAAAAACACGGGTCGTACAGATAGAGCCGGGTCCGATACCGACCTTGAGACAGTCTGCTCCTGCTTCGATAAGTGCCTCGGCAGCGGCAGCTGTTGCAATATTTCCTGCAATAATGGGAGTATTGGGGAATGCCTTTTTCACCTCGCGTACAGCATTTACAATGTTGATATTGTGACCGTGTGCGGAGTCAAGGACGAGAACGTCAGCCTGAGCGTCGATAAGAGCCTTTGCACGTTCCATCATGTTTGGAGCAACGCCGATCGCAGCGCCGCAGAGGAGTCTGCCGGACTTGTCTCTTGCAGAGTTCGGGTACTGAACAGCCTTTTCGATATCCTTGATAGTGATAAGTCCCTTTAATGTTCCGTCATTATCAACGATAGGAAGCTTTTCGATTTTATGCTGCATAAGGATCTTCTGTGCGCCCTTGAGGTCTGTGCCTACGGGAGCGGTAACAAGATTTTCCTTTGTCATAACGTCGCCGATCGGAGTGTCAAAATCATTGAGGAAGCGCAGGTCACGGTTTGTAAGGATACCGACCAGCTTGCCTGCCTTATCAACGATAGGCACACCGGAAATTCTGTACTTGCCCATAAGCTCGTCCGCTTCGGAAACAAGTCTGTCGGGAGTAAGAGAGAACGGATTTACGATAACGCCGTTCTCGGAACGTTTTACCTTATCGACCTCTTCGGCCTGTTTTTCTATTGACATATTTTTATGAATGATACCGATGCCGCCTTCTCTTGCGATAGCGATAGCCATATTAGCCTCGGTAACAGTGTCCATAGCGGAAGTCATGATCGGAGTGTTAAGCATAACGTCGCCTGCAAGTCTTGTTCCAAGATTGACCATATCAGGAGTGTAATTTGACTCGGCAGGGATGAGAAGCACATCGTCAAAGGTCAGACCCTCCTTGACGAATTTGTTTGAGTAGTTCGTTTCCAGCATAAAAATAACCTCCCCATAATAATTCAAGCTTTTTAAATATTTCTAATAAGCATATCACTTTAATGCCATTTAGTCAAGATATATTGTATGAATTTTTAAATAGAAAAAAGCTGTGGATTAATCCTTGTTTTTGTGCAATCTTCACTTTTGCATTTTACCGCTTTCCTCAAGCAGTCTGTACAAAGCCGGCTCAAATGAGAATTCCGACATAAGTGCCTTTACTTCGTCAAGATATTTTTCCCGTCCCCTCTGAAGGCCGTCACGCTTTACTGCACGGATAAGAATATTCTTCGGAGTATGCTCAAAGCCAACAAATTCGAGAAGCTGTGTCTTGTATCCGCAGTATTCAAGCAGATTTGCTCTTATCGCGTCGGTGCAGAGAGATGCAGTCCGTTCCTTTATTATTCCGTAGCGTGAAAGCAGGGAAAGATTTTCCGGCTTCATCTGTCTGCAAAGCTCATGCTGACAGCAGGGCACGGAAAATATCATATCGGCGTTTCTCATTACAGCGTTGTGGAGAGCGAAATCAGTAGCCGTGTCGCAGGCGTGAAGCGTTACGACCATGTCTACCTTGCCCTGCACGGAAGCTCCGCTGATATCGCCGATCTCAAAATGCAGATTTTTATAGCCGTACCTTTCAGCAGCGGCATTGCATTTTTCAATAACGTCAGCTTTCAAATCAAGGCCGAGCATATCGACCTCTGCACCGAGAATTTCCGTAAAATAATGATAAAGCACAAAGGTCAGGTAGGATTTTCCGCAGCCGAAATCAACTATTTTCAGTTTCTTTCCAGAAAGACCTCTTTCACGCACGGCATCGTCGATTATTTCGGTGAAGCGGTTTATCTGGCGGAACTTGTCATACATCGGCTTGGCGACTTTGCCTTCTTTGGTGAACACGCCCATATCCACAAGGGCAGGGAAGGGCTTGTCCTCGGGAATAATGTAGTTCTTTTTTCTGTTGTGGGAATTTTCTGCGGAAGTGCATTTTTGTTCCGCAAGCTGTTTTTTTGTAAAAAGCACCTTGCCCTTTTTTGAAACAGCAATGCCGAACTCACGACTCTCGCCCCAAGCATTAAGCTGGCAGAAGCCTTCTGAAAGAAGATCTGCACAGCGTTTCAAAGCATTTTCGGCGGAAAGATTTTCGTGAAAGACCTGTTTTTCGGTATATTTTTCAAGCTGATATCCGTTTGCTTTTTTCAGCAGGCATATTCTGCGGTATTCCGATGATTTTGGCGGTTTGCTTATAACGATTTTTGATGGGATATCCTCGAAGATTGCTTCGAGATATGATAAAAATTCATTCATGGCGTTACTCCGGTATACAGTTTATTTCTCAAATTATACCATAGCTAGGCAAATACGTCAAGTTTGCGGATCGTGTCTTTTTCGAGCAACACAATTCTGAATTTTACATTAAAATAAAAATCCCCGTACCTTAAAGGGGTGACCCCTTTGTCATTTCGTATGTTAGTTTGCGAAATGAACAAAGTTTGTCGCTCGGTACCGTTAAAACTTCTTTATCGGCACTTCCCTTATAGCACGGGGATTTTTTATTAATCAATGCTTATTAAACTGAATTACTTGAGTTCAGCAAAGTACTTGATAGTTCTTACCATCTGGGATGTGTAAGAGTTCTCGTTGTCGTACCATGAAACAACCTGTACCTCGTAGAGGTCGTCAGCGATCTTAGCAACCATTGTCTGTGTTGCATCGAAGAGAGAACCGTACTTCATGCCGATAACGTCGGAAGATACGATCTGATCCTCGTTGTAGCCGAAGGACTCGGAAGCAGCAGCCTTCATAGCAGCGTTGATGCCTTCCTTAGTGATGTCAGCGCCCTTAACAACAGCTGTAAGGATAGTTGTGGAACCTGTAGGAACAGGAACTCTCTGAGCGGAACCGATGAGCTTGCCGTTGAGCTCAGGAATTACAAGGCCGATAGCCTTTGCAGCACCTGTGGAGTTAGGAACGATGTTTGCAGCGCCTGCTCTTGCTCTTCTGAGGTCGCCCTTTCTGTGAGGACCGTCAAGGATCATCTGGTCGCCTGTGTAAGCGTGGATAGTGGACATGATACCGCTCTGGATAGGAGCATAGTCGTTAAGAGCCTTAGCCATAGGAGCGAGGCAGTTTGTTGTACAGGAAGCAGCGGAGATGATAGTATCATCTGCTGTAAGAGTGTTTTCATTTACAGAGTAAACGATAGTCTTGAGGTCGTTGCCTGCAGGAGCAGAAATAACAACCTTCTTAGCGCCTGCGTCGATGTGAGCCTGGGACTTCTCCTTAGAGCAGTAGA
>JBJESH010000188.1:0-3260 GCA_051882695.1 Oscillospiraceae bacterium
CTGAGCGCAGACGCATCGGGTTGATGAGAATGCAGGATTTTATCGCCTTGTCTCTTGACTGACCGAATATCATCGTCAGGAAAATAAGCGCAAAGCCGATAACAAGCGCAAACACGGTATAATTCTTTGCAAAGGACATATCAATGTACTTTCCCGTTGCAAAGTTCATGTTTGTTGCAAGCTGAACGGTTCTCGCCGCAACCGCCGCAATAAGTGCGACTGCATAAGCCGCCAGAGAGGTCTTCTTGTCAAGCTTTACCTTTGAAGCTTTATAAGGTTTCTTTTCTTTCATGTCGCTTTCCCCTTATTAAAATATTACCGAAAACTCGGCGTAATTTATTCTGATAATACTGTCGTTCTGCCGTATCCCTGATTATCAGCGGTTCTCTATCGGAACATACTTCCGCCTCTTTGCAACAGCCTTGTAAGCCGGACGTATTATTCTCTTGCCTGTCAGCAGCTCCTCAATGCGGTGAGCCGACCAGCCTGCGATCCTTGATACCGCAAACAGCGGAGTATTCAGCTCCACGGGAATTTTAAGCATCCTGTATACAAGACCCGAATAAAGGTCCACGTTTGCGCACATAGCCTTTGTGTTGCCCTTGACCTCAGCAAACACCTCGGGAGTAAGCCTCTCCACTGCGTCCAGAAGCATGAATTCCTGTTCAAATTCCGTGCCCTTCGCAAGCTTCATGGCGTTCTCTTTAAGAATAACAGCTCTCGGGTCTGAAAGCGTATATACCGCATGACCCATACCGTATATAAGCCCCGTGCCGTCTCCCGCCTCGCAGCGGATGACCTTTGCAAGATAGTCGGCAACCTGTCCGTCATTGCTCCAGTCTGAAATATTCTCCTTGAATTCCTCCAGCTGGCGGATGACCTTGAAGTTAGCGCCGCCGTGCCTGTGACCTTTAAGCGAACCGATAGCTCCTGCATAAGCCGAATAAGCGTCTGTTCCTGCCGAAGTAAGCGTGCGGCAGGTAAATGTAGAGTTGTTTCCTCCGCCGTGCTCCGCATGGATAATGAGCATGAGATCCAGCAGCTGAGCCTCCTCCGGAGTATATACCCTGTCCGGACGAAGCGTTGAAAGAACACTTTCCGCAGTACACTCACCGGGAGTAAGCGGATGCATATACAGGCTCTCGTGGTCAAAGACCCTGCGCTTTATCTGATAAGCGTCAACCATTGCGGACGGAAGCCTCGCAATAATGGATACCGCCCTAAGAAGCTCCATTTCAAGGCTCTGATCCTCAGGGTTCTCCTCATAGGAATAAAGTGCAAGAACAGAACGTGCCATCTTGTTCATTATATTCCGCGAGGGAGCCTTAAATATCATATCCTCAGAAAATCCGGGAGGAAGCTCTCTGAAACGGAACAGCATCTCGTTAAAATCATCAAGCTGTTTTTTTGTTGGAAGCTGACCGAAAAGGAGAAGATAAGCTGTTTCCTCATATCCGAATCTGCCTTTTCCGGTAGTATTCGCAACAATATCGTTAATACTGTAGCCTCTGTAAATAAGCTCGCCCTCAACGGGTTCCCGTTCACCTTCGTTAACAATGTAGCCGTGAACGTTGCATATGTTTGTGATACCTGCCATAACGCCGCTGCCGTCGCTGTTTCTCAGACCGCGTTTTACCTGATATTTTTCATAGAGTTCGGGAGCAATTTTGTTATTTTTTACAAATTCCTCGCATAAGCTTTTAAAGACATTCTTGTCGTAGTCAATGTTGTTCATAATATTATGCACTCCTTTCCCGAAAATTATCTGATTTTCAAATTAATATACACTTCTATTTTACAACACCATTAAAGAGTTGTCAAGAAGTTTATTCTATTAATATGTAAAATTCCGAAACGGAGGACTGCCCCAATGAAAGACCTGTTAAAGATCGCCCTGATTTTCGCCCTGCTGCTGACAGCAATACCAATGCTTGCTTTTTTAAAGCCGCAGAAAGACAAGCCTTCGGCAGAAGAAAGCCCTGCCGTGTCCGCCGAAGCGGACGGTACTGAAACGCCGCCTGAGGAAACCCTTTCAGCCGAAGAAACACCCGAAGCTGAAACCGATATGCTCAAGGTTCTGGACTTCACCAGCGGACAGGTTTATGAAATTTCAATGCGGGACTACGTTGCAGGAGCTATCCTTGCTGAAATGCCCGCATCATACCACGAAGAAGCCTTAAAAGCGCAGGCTGTCGCCGCAAGGACATACGCCGTAAGACAGCGCGAAAAGCAGCGGCTCTCTCCGAATCCCGAATTGCTCGGAGCCGATATTTCCAACGACAGCACCAAGTATCAGGCATACTTCACCCCCGAACAGGCAAAAGCCTTTTACGGAGACAGCTATGAGCTGTGCCTTGCAAAAGCCGAAGCAGCAGCAGACGCCACCGATGGCATAGTCCTCGTATGGGAAGGCGAACCGATAGTGGCAGCATTCCATTCCACATCCGGCGGAAGAACAGAAAGCGCCGAAACGGTCTGGGGCAGCGCCGTAGAATATCTCGTCCCCGTTGAAAGCGCAGAAGATACCTCGTCCCCAACCTACCTTGACGAGCAGGTCTTTACCGAAAAGGAGCTTCGTGCAAGGCTTGAAGCAGAGCTTGAAAACGCAGATCTCGGCAGCGACCCCGAAAAATGGCTTTCCATAGACGAAAGAAGCGCCTCCGGAACAGTCACAAAAATGACCGCAGGAGGCGCAGAGCTTACGGGAACCGATTTCAGACGGATATTTTCGCTCAGGTCGGCAAATTTCACAGTTGAGTATGCAAGCGGACAGTTCACAATAACAACCAAAGGCAACGGCCACGGCGTAGGCATGAGCCAGTACGGCGCAAACGCAATGGCAAACAGCGGTGCAAGCTATGAAGAGATACTTCTGCATTATTATACAGGCGCCGAGCTGTCCGATTACAGCAAATGACCTCCGCAGATAAGATCCGCAAGCTGTGCAGGCGTATCGAAGATAATATCTGCGCCTGCGGCTTCAAGCTCACCCTCCTCGGCATAGCCGAAACGCACTCCGGCAGACTTCACTCCGCACTTTTTCGCCCCGATAATATCATGCCTGCGGTCGCCTATCATAAGTACGCCGCTTTTGCCGGTAACATCCATTCTCCGCAGACATTCGGCAATTACCTCATCCTTGGCATTGCGCCTGCCGTCAAACTCAGCGCCCGTTATTACTTCAAAATATTTCGCCAGTTCAAATTTTTCAAGAATGCGTACAGCAAACACTTCAGGCTTTGAGGTAGCAACAGCAAGCC
>JBJESH010000189.1:0-13451 GCA_051882695.1 Oscillospiraceae bacterium
AGCAGGATGATTCTTTGTCGAATTACGCTCCGATGCTTACAAAGGATATGTGTCCAATTGACTTTACAAAGCCTGCACAAGAAGTCCATAACCATATAAGAGGTTTGTCATCTTTTCCATGTGCAGTAACAACTCTTGCAGGAAAACGTCTCAAAGTTTACAGATCTGAGATTGTCAGCGGAAGTTATAAGGATAAAGCTGCCGGAATGGTTGTAAATGCTAATGACTTTACAGTCGCCTGCGGGGACGGAAACTGCATAAGATTTCTTGAAATACAGGCAGAAGGCGGCAAGAGAATGAGTACAGCGGATTATCTTAGGGGAAAATCGGTTGAAGAGGGTACAATATTAGAATAACAAGGAGATGTTGCTATGTATTATTGGGATCCCACATATTGGATAGTGTTACCTGCGATAATTTTTGCGTTAATTGCCCAGCTCAAGGTTAAATCAACTTTCAGCAAATACAGCAATGAAAATAATGAGCATGGTTATACAGCAAGGGAAGTCGCAAGAAAAATTCTTGATGAAAACGGTCTGTATGATGTACAGATCGAGTATATTCAGGGAAATCTTACCGACCATTACGACCCGTCTTCAAATGTTATAAGGCTTTCCGACTCAGTTTATAACAGCACTTCGGTTGCTGCAATCGGTGTTGCCGCACATGAGGTAGGTCATGCGATCCAACACGCTCAGGGTTATGCTCCGATTAAAATCAGGCAGGCAATAATTCCTATAACGCAAATTGGTTCAAATCTTGCAGTTCCATTGGTACTGGTCGGAATGTTGTTCAGTGCGCTTGATTTTCTTATTCCGGTAGGAATTTTCCTTTATGCAGGCGTTGTGTTGTTTCAGGCAGTAACATTGCCTGTTGAATTTAATGCCAGCAGCAGAGCGCTGAAAACTCTTGACGAAAATGTTATACTGTATAAAGACGAAGTAAAAATGGCAAAAAAGGTTCTTGCTGCCGCTGCAATGACATATGTTGCTGCGATGTTCTCAGCGCTTATGAGCTTGCTGAGACTTATTATGATTTCTAACAGAGGCAGAAGAAGGTAATGTATGAGTGTTAAGTCTCCTCGCTTTACAGTAATTGAATTGCTGAATAAAATGGATAATGGCGCATACTCCAATCTTGTACTTGATTCCGTACTTGAAGGCAGCAGCTTCTCAGACAGAGATAAAAGCTTTATTTCAAGAATTTTTTACGGGGTCATTGAGCGAAAACTCACTTTGGAGTATGTCGTTTCGCTGTATAGCAATAAACCTTTACAAAAGCTTGATTCTTCAATTGTAAATATATTAAAAATGGGATTGTATCAGCTTTTGTATATGGATTCAGTTCCTGATAACGCTGCCGTAAATGAATCGGTTACATTAGCGAAACAGTCGGGAAAATCAAGTGCAGCCGGTTTTGTAAATGCTGTTCTTCGTAATTTTATTCGGGACGGCAAAAAAATAAAGTTTCCGGAAAATAAAATTGAGCGCCTTTCAATTGAATATTCGTGTGATCCTGAGCTTACTCAAAAGCTTGTGAGTGATTATTCTTATGATTTGGCAGAGAATTTGCTGAAATCTTCAGTTACCCCTCATAAAACCTATTTGAGAGTCAATAATCTGAAAATTACAGCTGATGATTTGGTAAAAAAATTTATTGCTTCAGGTGTAAGCGCTGAAATATGTGATATTACCGATAATTGCGTTACGGTTGAAAATCTCGGCGGTATTGAAAAAAATAATTTGTTTTTGCAGGGATTTTTTCATGTTCAGGATTTGTCCTCACAGCTTTGCTGCAAGGTGCTTGATCCGCAGCCGGGTGAAACAGTTTTAGATGTTTGTGCCGCTCCGGGTGGAAAGTCTTTCACCTTTACAGAAATGATGAACAATAATGGCAGAGTGATTTCCTGTGACCTGCATAAAAACCGCGTAAAGCTTATTGAAAGCGGTGCGGAACGTCTTGGGATTTCTATTATTGAAGCTTTCCAAAATGATGCAAAGCTTTTTAATGAAAAAATTCCTTTGGCGGATAAAGTTCTGTGTGATGTTCCTTGTTCGGGGTTCGGCGTTATCCGTTCCAAACCTGAAATAAAATATACAGACTTGCGTGATGTAAAAAGGCTACCCGAAATACAGTATGAAATTCTTTCAACAGCTTCAAAATATGTTAAGCAGGGCGGCGAGCTTGTGTACTCTACCTGCACACTTAACAGAGACGAAAATGACGATGTAATAGACCGTTTTCTGTCAGAAAACAGCGATTTTGAACCTGTGAATATTTTAGAGAATTTTAAAGAAGTTTCACAGGGGTATAAAGCGACTATTTTTCCGGCTCACTTTGACTGTGAAGGATTTTTTATAAGTAAAATCAGAAAGGTTGGCATTTAGTTTGAAAAAGGATATTCTATCCTATAATATGGAAGAATTATGTGCTGAAATGGAACTGATCGGAGAGAAAAAATTCAGAGGCAATCAGATTTATGAATGGCTACATACAAAAAGAGTTCATGAATTTGCCAATATGAGTAATATTTCTTCGTCTTTGCGTACAAAACTTGATGAAAATTATTGTATAAATAGTATAAAAGTTGTCAGAAAGCTTGAATCTTCACTCGATAATACTGTAAAATATCTTTATGAGCTTTCTGACGGTAACCACATTGAGTCTGTGTTAATGGAATATAAACACGGAAACAGCCTTTGTATCTCAACTCAGGTTGGCTGTAAAATGGGCTGTAACTTTTGTGCGTCAACAATTGCGGGGTTCAGAAGACATCTTCTTCCGTCTGAAATGCTTCTTCAGGTTTATGAGGCTGAAAAAAACAGCGGCAGACACGTTGACAGCATCGTTCTTATGGGTATTGGAGAGCCTCTTGACAATTTTGATAACGTAGTTAAATTCTTACAGATAATATCTTTTGAAACAGGTAAGAATTTGAGCTTAAGACATGTTTCACTTTCGACCTGCGGTTTGGTTGACAGAATTTACGATCTAGCTAAGTACCGCTTTGGACTTACGCTGTCGATTTCGCTTCATGCGGTCACAGATGAAAAACGAAGCGAAATTATGCCGGTAAACAAAAAATATAATATAAGCGAGCTGATAAAAGCCTGCAAGGATTATATTGAAATAACAGGGCGCCGTATTTCCTTTGAATATGCGGTAATTCACGGGGTAAATGACACGCAGTCTGATGCAGACGGGCTTATAAAGCTGCTTAAAGGCATGAACTGCCATGTAAATCTTATACCGGTAAATGAAATCAAAGAACGCAGCTACCGTTCGGACAAAAACGCTCTTCATAATTTCCTTTCAGCACTGGAAAAGGGCGGTTTAAATGCTACTATAAGAAGAACACTTGGTGCGGATATTGACGCTGCGTGCGGTCAGCTAAGGCGTGAATATGAATTCTGATTAAAGGAGTGAGTCGGATGAAGGTCTTTTCCGAAACTAATATCGGACTTTCAAGAAGTGAAAATCAAGACAGAGTCCGTACTGCTTTGATTGGAGATAATGCAGTTTTTGCTGTTATTTGCGACGGAATGGGCGGTCAGAATGCAGGCAGTGAGGCCAGCGAAAGAGCTGTTAATATTGTTTTTGACAGGATAACAAAGGTTTTTCGTCACGATTATGACAGTAAATCAATAAGAAATCTGCTTATTTCTTCGGTAACCACTGCTAACTCGGTTGTGTACGATATGGCGATTTCAAGCGATGAAATGCGGGGAATGGGGACGACCTGTGTTGCCGCACTTGTTTGCGGTAATAAGCTTTATGCTGTAAATGCAGGTGATTCCAGACTTTATCTTATAAATCATGAAATACGACAGATAACCAAAGATCATACTATAGTAATGCATATGTATGAAAATGGTGAAATAACAAAGGAACAGATAAAAAATCACCCTCAGAGAAATTATATTACAAGGGCAGTCGGAGTTTCTGAAATGATCGTTCCGGATTATTTTGAACTTGATTTGACGGAAAATTCAGCTGTGATTCTTTGCACTGACGGTTTATCAAATTATTGCGATGAAAGCTTTATTTTTGAAACAGTCAAAAAGTGTCCTGCTGAAGAAGTTACGGAAAGGCTGATAAAAAAAGCACTTGAAAACGGCGGAAATGATAATATTACCGTTGCTTATATGAAATGATAATATCAGACTTTATGTTAAACATCTAAATCATGTATGTTTCCGATAGGAAGCGTAATTAATTAATAGAAAACCGTTTTGATTACAGGAGTGAATTTAATGGATAAAAACATTGGCAGAAAGCTTGACGGCAGATATGAGATTACCGAGCTTATCGGTGTCGGAGGAATGGCAGACGTATACAAAGCTACCGATATTCTCGAGGACAGAGTGGTTGCCGTAAAAATTCTTAAAAATGAATTTGCCGATAATGAGGAATTTGTGAGAAGATTTCGCAATGAGTCAAAGGCAATTGCTGTGCTTTCACATCCTAATATCGTTAAAATATACGATGTCGGATTTACGGACAAGATCCAGTTTATTGTTATGGAATACATTGACGGAATTACTTTGAAAGAGTTTATGGAGCAGCAGGGTGTTATAAAGTGGAAAGACTGTATCCACTTTATAACTCAGATACTTCGTGCGCTTCAGCACGCTCATGACCGTGGAATCGTTCACCGTGATATCAAGCCGCAGAATATAATGCTGTTTCCGGACGGGACTATTAAGGTCATGGACTTCGGCATCGCAAGATTTGCCCGTGAAGAGGGCAAGACTATATCCGACAAGGCTATCGGAAGCGTTCACTATATAAGTCCTGAACAGGCAAGCGGAGATGTTACCGATGAAAAGAGTGATATCTATTCTGTCGGTGTAATGATGTATGAAATGCTTACGGGTGTAAAGCCTTTTGACGGCGATAATCCTGTTTCTGTAGCTTTAATGCATATGCAGAATGAAGCTAAGCCGCTTCGTGCCGTTAACGATTCTGTTCCTGAAGGTCTTGAAGAGATCGTTATGCGCGCAATGCAGAAGGAAGCTTCAAAGAGATATCAGTCGGCATCTGAAATGATCAAGGATATTGAAGAATTCAAGAAAAATCCAAGCATTGTTTTTGAATATAAGTATTTATCCGAGAAAACCCAGTATTTCAATGCGAGCGCTGTATCAAGAGCAGCTTCAGGATCTGATTCAAGGTCGGGTGCTTTGACAAGAAGTGAAAAAAACAGTGATGCAAAAAAAATTCGTACTCGTACAAAGGTTAAGGAAGAGCTTGAAAATTATGACGATTATGATGATTACGAAGAGGACGAAAAGCCGTCAAAGTCATCATATTTCGTTGTTGTGCTGACAGCAATTGCCGCAGGTATCATAATAATTGTTGTTGCTTTTATTGCAATTATGCTTATTAGAGTTATTGGTGATGATGTAGAAACTCCGATCGGCAAAATGCCAAATCTTATTGGTTACAGCTATCAGGAAGTTCAGACGTACTATGCTGATTCGTTTAATATTGTGGCAGAAAATCAGGAATATTCTTCCGAATACCCTGAGGGCGCAATTATTGATCAGGTTCCGGGTGAGGGTAAGGATTATCTGATAGGAAATTCTACTGTCAAGGTTACTGTAAGTAAGGGACCAAGAATGGTAACTGTAACAAACGTGTACGAGCTTGATTCAACTACTGCGTTAAGTATGCTTGAGGATAACGACGGATTTAATGTTATTATCACAAGTGTATTTGACGAAAAGGTCCCTAAGGATTATGTAATAATGACAGACCCTCCGCGCAATGAAAAGGTTGCATACGGTTCTACAATTCGTATGTATGTAAGCCGCGGACCCGAGGAACAGGATGTAAGCGTTCCTCAGTGTGTGGGTTACACTCTTGATGAAGCAAAGCTTCTTCTCGGAGACAAATTCACAGTTCAGACTATGACAAAAGATTCTCTCGAACCGGAGGGAACTGTAATTGAACAAAGCATTCCTGCAGTAGGCGAGGATGGTCAGCCTAACATTGTTAAGCTTAATTCTACAATAATTCTTACGTTAAGCACCGGTGTAATGCCTGAAACCGAAGCGGTTATTACATTCAGTGTTCCAAGCGGAATAAAGGGCAAGGCTACGTTTAATTGCTATGTAAACGGTACTATTATTGGAACAACTTCAATTGATAATCTTGCATATGCTTCCACTGTTTCTATTACCATTAAGGGAACTGAAATGCAGAAGGTCATTCTTGAAGCAGTAAATGCAGATAATAAAAACAGCGCAACAATAGGTGAATATTCAGTTGACTTTGTTGAAAATATCGTAACCGAAGTGGATTTTGATAAGAGCGTTCTGAAAAATCTTTTCTCAGGTAAATCTGAATCACAGGATGATGATACTGACTTTGATTTTAACGGAAACGATGATATTATCATTGACGATGATGACGATGCGTTCTGGAATGAGGTATTTGGATATTAATGGGAAGTGCTGATTCAGTTGAAGGTATGCTTTTAAAAGCCATAGGGGGTCTCTATTATGCAGAGACCCCTTTGGGTGTTTTTGAGTGCAAAGCAAGGGGAATTTTCAGAAAGCAGAATATTTCTCCATGTGCGGGAGACAAAGTGGTTCTGACGGATATTGACGGAAATACTGCTGTTATCGACAAAATCCTTCCACGAAAAAATAGTATAATAAGACCTCCGCTTGCGAATCTTGACTGCATAGTTTTTGTAACCTCGACCTGCGAGCCTGTACCTAATCTTACACTTCTTGATAAATTTCTTGCTATTGCAGAGTATAAATCAATAAAAAGTATAATTGCTGTTACAAAGCTTGATTTGCTCAAAAATGATTCTCTTATAGGAATTTATAAAAATTCCGGAGCGGAATTTATTGAAATAGATTATGATAATGCCGATTCGTATATGAAACTGTATGATATGCTTTCGGGAAAGGTTACTGCCTTTACAGGAAATACAGGCGTTGGAAAATCTACATTGCTAAATCATATTGTTTCCGGATTGGAAATTAAAACGGGAGAAATCAGCAAAAAGCTTGGCAGAGGACGTCACACTACACGGAATGTAGAGCTTTACAAGATGGACAATGGCGGATATATTGCGGATACTCCCGGATTTTCAACATTTGATACTCAAAAATACGATATAATTTTAAAGGATGAGCTTGCCTCGTGCTTTCCTGAATTTCGGGAATATGAGGGAAAGTGCCGTTTCCCGGACTGTGCCCATGTAAAGGAAAAAGGCTGTGCAGTGCTTGAAGCTGTTAAAAACGGAGAAATTCCGGTTTCTCGCCACAATAGCTATGTTGAAATGTATGAGGAAGCTAAGCTTATCAAGGAATGGGAAATAAATAACAGGAGATGAATAAACTTATGAATTCCTGTTGGATTTTCGGCGGAGCGCCTGTAAAAGGGTGCTGTGAACTTCCACCGGATGACGCTTATATTATTGCCGCAGACAGCGGTTATTCGCTTCTGAAGAGTATGGGGATAAAGCCCGACTTGCTTTTGGGGGATTTTGACAGTCTGAAAGAACCTAAGCCTGATTATTGCGAAATATTGACTGTGGCAGCAGAAAAGGACGATACCGATACAATGCTTGCGGTAAAGACCGCACTTGAAAAAGGATATTATAATATTACTATAACAGGTTCGATTGGCGGCAGGCTTGACCATACCATTGCTAATATACAGGCTTTGTCTTATATATATGATAATGGAGGAAAGGGAAGGCTTATTGGCGAAAGCGACATTGTTGAGTTGTTGGGCAAGGGAAGCTACAAATTTCAGCGTAACGATGATATGTACTTTTCAATTTTTTCTTACAGTCCGTCAGCAATTGTAACAACGACAGGAACAAAATATAATTTGAAGGAATACACGCTTACAAACATATTTCCGCTTGGTGTAAGCAATGAAATTACATCCGATGAATGTACCCTGATAATTGAAAAAGGACAGATTTTGGTTGTTTTTTCTAAAAAATAGCACCTAATTGATTGATTTGAATAATATGTAGTACCGGCACTGAATTTTTAAGTATAATCTATATTTAAACAGGAGGCTATTACATATGAAAATAGTTGTCATCAAGAGTCCAAAACTGCTTTCGGGATTTTTCAGATTGGTGTTCGGAATAAAAAAAGAATCCGAGGAACTTTAATTCATCGGAGTAAAAAAGAGCAAAGCCTATTTTCGGCTTTGCTCTTAAATTTTATATGAAGAAAGTTTCTGTAAGTACCGAAACGCTTCTGTCAATATCATTAAGGTCGATCAGATACATTGTTTTGCCGATCCCGCTGAAAACTGTGTTCAAAACTTCGGTAACAGGAAAAACCAAAACTGTATTTTCACGTTCCGGACCGTTATAATCCTTAAAATTTTTAAATTTAAAGCGCATATTTATGGTGTTTTCCGTAACTTTATTTTTTATGTAAAAGTCGGAAATAGGCTTCATTTCCTTGTCCATGCCGGTATTGCTTATCGAGTTGCTGATTTTTTCGGGAGTCATAAAGTAATAATTTGTACGGTCAAGCTGTTTTCTTAAGCTTGAAGCAATGCAGGCACTGAAAAGTTTGTCCATATGGAAAAGCATAGCATATTTAACCTTGCCGCCTGTAAAGAACGTAGTTCCCTTGTTCATCAGGAAAAGTCTGCTCCACTTCATAGCGTTGAAGTATTTGCTCATGCTTCTGTCCTCAATACTCTGTTCAAAATCATGTTTAGGGTTTTTTGAAGCTTCAACCTGATCAAAATCCATAATAAGCATACGGATTTTCTTTTTATTAAGGTTATTTGAGGATAGTTTGTCAAGTACCTCAAGAGTTTTTTTCAGCAGGCGGTTTTCCGCACGGTTTACGCTGAAAACATCGTATTCAACGAAGAATTTTTCCTTATGAGCATAATTTTTCTTTGCATGTTCCGAATAAATTGTCTTTCCCTTTACGAACATTTCGTTTCCGCGATAGGGGACATAGGTTTGTTTTAAACCATTTCTTACAACGTTCAAAACTTCGTCGGTAAACATTCTTACAAAGATTTCAAAAATATTGAGCTGCTCTTTTTTAAAATAAAGTTCGTCAACATTTCTTACGGGAACTTCCCTTATACCGTCAAGCATACGTAGGAGAAGCTTCTTTGATGTAATGATATTTTCTTCAGGATCTTTGCAGATCTGCGGCAGAATTTCAATTTGTGTACCGTCTTTCAGCATAATAATGCCAACATATCTGGTAGGCTTGAGAGCTTCACGTCCGTCATCAAGCATAATTTTCTTCATTACTGAATATTTCTGGCTTGCAGCAAAGTCATCCATACGCTCAAAATTATGCTCTGATATAAGAATTATATCTGAAGAATCGTTGGCGGAAGGATTTTTTACAAAACAATTTGCTTCTGTAACTACATAGCGTTTTAATTTTTTCATATAAACACCGTTAAATTTTCAAGTAAGCATTAATATTTGCAAAAGCGGCGTTGTTTATTGAATAAACCTCGTCGTTTTCAAGATAAAGTTCAGCTTTTGAACCGAAGATCTGAGCATAGTCAACTGCTGTTGCACGCACAAACTGTTCGTTTTCTTCCTTGTTTGCATCACCGAGAACAAGCCTGATTTTTTCATAATCGTCATAAAAATATTCCTGAAGAAGGGGAACTATAGAGTTTTTGAAAATATGCGCAAGTACGGCAAGAGTAGGTCTCTGTTTAAGCTGCATGAAATAAGCGTGACCGATCGTATGATCGCGGTCGCAGAGAATTTCAATACGCTTGTTGATTTTTATCATAAGCTGTTTAATATCAACCCCCTCAACCACAACACCATCCAGAAGCTCGGGGTTAGGCATCATTTCAATAAAGTCAAAACGACGTCTGAGAGCTGAGTCAAGCATTGCTATGGAACGGTCAGCAGTGTTCATAGTACCGATTATGTACACATTTTCAGGAACACCGAATGCTTCCTGTGAATAAGCCAGCTTAACGGTAGCAGCTTCTGCTTGTCCTATACGTTTGGTAGGTTCGATAAGTGTGATCATTTCACCGAAGATTTTTGAAACATTACCGCGGTTAATTTCGTCTATGATAAAAACATATTTTTCATCCGGATTTTTAACAGCTTCTTCGCAGAATCTTCTGAAAACACCCTGATCAACACGGTAAACCATTTCTTCCTTACGGGAACGTTCTCCGCGCTCGTTCATTACCTGAATAAATACAGGCTTGATACCTTCAACAAATTCTTCATAGCCGAAAGACTGATGGAACGTGGTAAATTCGATCTGACCGTAAAGTGTTTTCAGAGCGTGATATTTCTCCAGCAGTTCATTATAATCATCTTTCATTACCTCTCGTACAGGACGACCGTAAATAATAGAGATGGCATAAGCTACTGTGTTGTAAGTTTTACCTGTACCGGGAGGACCGTACAAAATGATATTTGCACCCATCGACTGTTCACCTCATAAAATAATATGTAAATTTACAGAACGTAAACGTTTTATATGAATATTATGCCTATTATTATATTTTAATATATTTTAACATTAATTTCAATAGCTATTTCATTTTTTATAATCTATTCTACATTTCATATAAATTGACAATCAATTAACTGTGAATTTATACAAAATAATACCAAATGTCACTACAATATTTTGGCACTGTTATAAAATTTAGATTAAATTTCAATAACTCCGTGGGAAATAGGCTTGCACAAAGAAGAAAAATAATCGTTGCTTTTCAGAATGTCTGCACATTTCTGTGCAGAATTCAAGTCGGAAAAAAGACCGAAAACAGCAGTACCGCTGCCGCTCATTGCGGAATAAACCGCACCGCAGCTTAAAATAAGCTCCTTGATCATTTTTACATCATCAATATCGGCAACGGCTTCAAAAATATTTTTCCCGATTTTTGAAACAGATTTAGCTGTTCCGTCATATCCTATGCTTAAAATATCGTTTCCAAAGCCGATTGAGTCAATTCTGCGGAACGCTTCTTGTGTAGATATACCGCCTTTTCCTTTGCCGATAACAATATAACAATCCTCAAGCGGTTCGATATCATAAAATTCTTCTCCGATACCCCTGCAAAGCTTTGTGCCGCCTTTTATGCAGAACGGCACATCAGCTCCTATGGTTACGCCGATTTTGCATAATTCATCTAATGAAAAACCGGCATTGTAAAGCTTGTTCATGCCTAACAGAACAGCTGCCCCGTCAGCGCTTCCGCCTCCGAGCCCTGCTTCTGACGGAATATTTTTCTCAATTTTTATATGTACTCCGCCGCTTATTCCGAAGTATTCATAAAATTTTGCCGCAGCTTTATATGCAATATTTCGTGAATCGCAGGGAATATCAGGAACATTACATTCAACGGTAATTTTATCACTGCCGTTTGCAGAAATATAAACAGTGTCAGGAAGTGAAATACTTTGCATTACGGTCAGCAGTGTGTGGAATCCGTCTGAGCGTTTTCCCGTAACATCAAGCATAAGATTAATTTTTGCAGGAGCAGAAACGGTAATGCTGTTCATAAAAAACTCCATTATTTTAATTCTTTAAGGAACTGTGAAATGCGTTCAACAGCTTCCATAAGATGTTTCAGAGAGTATGCATATGAAATTCTGATATGACCCTCGCCGCATTCACCGAATGCGTCTCCGGGAACTACTGCTACACTGTGTTTGTAAAGAAGCTCCTCGCAGAACTGCTGGCTTGTGAGTCCTGTCGATTTTATTGACGGGAATACATAAAACGCACCCATAGGCTCGAAGCATTCAAGACCGATCTCATTAAGAGCATTTACCAGCCAGCGGCGGCGGATGTTGTATTCGTTGACCATCTTGGCGATTTCACCGTCGCAGCTTTCCATAGCTTCAATGGCAGCATACTGTGAAATAGTTGGAGAACACATTATTGCAAACTGGTGAATTTTCAGAATTTGTTTAATGACAGGGGCAGGACCTGCAAGATAACCGAGTCTCCAGCCGGTCATTGCATATGCCTTTGAAAAACCGTTTACCACAAGAGTGCGCTCCTGCATACCGTCAATTTCGGCGATAGAAACGTGACGTCCTCCATATGTAAGCTCGGAGTATATTTCATCTGAAAGAACCATAATGCTTGTTCCGCGCAGCACTTCTGCTATTTCCTCCAGATCCTTTCTGCTCATAACAGCACCTGTAGGGTTATTAGGAAATGGAAGAATAAGCATTTTTGTCTTATCGGTAATTTTACTTTTCAGTGCCTCTGCGGTCAGCCTGAATTCGTCCTCTATTTTCGTTTCGATAACCACCGGAACTCCGTGCATAAGCTCAATAATAGGCTTGTAGCATACAAAGCTCGGCTCAACAACAAGCACTTCATCGCCGGGATTGACGATCGCTCTTATGGCTAAATCTATTGCCTCTGAGCCGCCTACTGTAACAACGATCTCCTTGGCAGGGTCGTATTCAATATTGATACGTCTGCACAAATACTTTGAGATCGAGTTGCGAAGCTGGATCAGACCTGCGTTTGCAGTATATATTGTTTTGCCCTTTTCAAGAGTTGTTATTGCAGCTCTTCGTATTGCCCACGGAGTAGGAAAATCAGGCTCACCGACGCCGAGTGAAATAACACCCTCCATATTTGCGGCAATATCGAAAAATTTTCTTATTCCGGAAGGCTTGATCTCCTTGCATTTATCCGAAAGAATCTTGTCATAGTCCATCATGGGGAAACAAAACTCCTTTCGTCGGTTGCCTCGTCCTCAATGAAAATGCCCTTTTCCTTGTATCTCTTAAGGAAGAAGTGAGTTGCCGTTGAAATTACTCCGTCAATTGTTGAAAGCCTCTGAGCAACGAAAAGAGCGATTTCCTTGTAATTTGTGCCGCTTATAGTGACCGCAAGGTCAAATGCACCGGACATAAGAGTAAGGCTTTCAACCTCGTCGTACATCATGATCGTTTTTGCAATATCGTCAAAACCGCAGTCGGCTTTTGGAGTAACTTTAACCTCAATAAATGCTGTAACATTATCCTTGTCCGCAGCATCGTCATTGATAATAGCGGAATATCCCTTAATAATTCCGTTGTGTTCATATTCCTTGATTTTAGCTTCTACCTCTGATTCGGTACTGCCTGTCATCGCCGCCAGCTCCTTGCAGGAAAGTCTGGCGTTCTGCTTGAGAAGTCTGATAAGTGTATCCATTTAAATTCCTCCCGAAAATAAATTTACCAAATAAAAATATAAGATTTATTATACCACAAATAAATCAAAATGTCTATATTTTTATAAAATCAGGCTTTCTTTCTTTAAAACAGCAAACATGAGTAAATCCTGCTTCAAGAGCGATCTCTGCACCGTCTTTGATGTTTTTACCCAAATCCTCGACTGTGTGAGCGTCTGAACCGATTGAAATTATTTCTCCGCCAAGTTCACGGAAAAGCTTGACATATTTCAGAGACGGAAAAGCGTCACCGTATT